>NZ_JAAAYH010000181.1:0-17032 GCF_018035285.1 Streptomyces sp. MK37H
CACTCCGCCGCGGACATCGCCATGGCCTGGCAGCGGGAACGCCCGGGCGCCCCCACGGAGTCGATCGAGATCGTCACCCCCATCTGGTGGCTGGGAAAGCTCTTCGCCGATGACCGCGACCGGGCGCTGCGGGCGGCGGGGATCGACGCGGCCACCCTCGATCTGCTGTCCGTCATCCGCCGCTCCGGCCCGCCCTACGCCCTGAGCACGCGCGAGATCGCGCGCCGGACCCTGGTGACCGCCGGAGCGATCTCGCAGCGCGTCGCCCGGGCCGAGCGGGACGGCCTCGTCGTGCGCAGGCCCGGGACCACCGGCCGTCGCACCGTCCTGGTGTGCCTGACGGCCGAGGGCCACGCCCTCATCGAGCGGTCCGTCGACACCGTGCTCGGCCGTGAGGCCAGGCTGGTACGCGGTCTCTCGGACGAGGAGCGCACGGTGCTCGCCGGGCTGCTGGCCAGGCTGATGGCTGACGTCCGGCGGCGTACGGAGCGGTGACCGGGTGAGGATCCGGCGCCCGCCGCTTTGACGAAACATACGGTCCAGTGCATACTCATGCAGAGAAGCGCATGGATCGTGAGGAGGCACCCGTGACCGAGCGCGTCGTACTCGCCTACTCGGGCGGCCTGGACACCTCCGTCGCCATCGGCTGGATCGCCGAGGAGACGGGTGCCGAGGTCATCGCCGTCGCCGTGGACGTCGGCCAGGGCGGTGAGGACCTGGACGTCATCCGCAAGCGCGCGCTCGCCTGCGGGGCGGTCGAGGCGGAGGTCGCGGACGCCAAGGACGAGTTCGCCGAGGAGTACTGCCTTCCGGCGATCAAGGCCAACGCGCTGTACATGGACCGCTACCCGCTGGTCTCCGCGCTGTCCCGGCCGACCATCGTCAAGCACCTGGTGGCCGCCGCCCGCGAGCACGGCGCCGGGACCGTCGCCCACGGCTGCACCGGCAAGGGGAACGACCAGGTGCGGTTCGAGGCGGGCATCTCCTCCCTCGCCCCCGATCTGACCTGCATCGCGCCGGTCCGGGACTACGCGATGACCCGGGACAAGGCGATCGCCTTCTGCGAGGCCAAGGGCCTGCCGATCGCGACCACCAAGAAGTCCCCGTACTCGATCGACCAGAACGTCTTCGGGCGGGCCGTGGAGACCGGCTTCCTGGAGGACATCTGGAACGCGCCGATCGAGGACGTCTACGAGTACACCTCCAACCCGGCCGCTCCGCGCGAGGCCGACGAGGTGGTCATCACCTTCGAGAAGGGCGTCCCCGTCGCGATCGACGGCGAGCGCGTCACCGTGCTCCAGGCCATCCAGCGGCTGAACGAGCGGGCGGGCGCGCAGGGCGTCGGCCGGATCGACATGGTCGAGGACCGGCTCGTGGGCATCAAGTCGCGGGAGGTCTACGAGGCGCCCGGCGCCATCGCGCTGATCACCGCCCACCAGGAACTGGAGGCCGTCACCGTCGAGCGCGAGCTGGCCCGCTACAAGCGGCAGGTCGAGCAGCGCTGGGGCGAGCTGGTCTACGACGGCCTGTGGTTCTCGCCGCTCAAGCGGGCCCTGGACGGATTCATCGCCGAGGCGAACGAGCACGTCTCCGGCGAGATCCGGATGACCCTGCACGGCGGCCGGGCCGTCGTCACCGGACGGAAGTCGCAGGCGTCGCTCTACGACTTCAACCTGGCGACCTACGACACCGGCGACACCTTCGACCAGTCGCTGTCCAAGGGCTTCATCGAGATCTTCGGGATGTCCAGCAAGATCGCCGCGAAGCGGGATCTGCGGCAGTAGCCTGCCTACCAGCGTCAAGCCCGCGTACCCGACGTACGCGACGCGTCACGAGCCGCCTCCCCGCCCCGCGGCGGGGAGGCGGTCGCACACCCACAGCCGACAGGAGCAACAGCGTGAGCAACGGCAACAGCGGCGACGTCCGGCTCTGGGGCGGCCGCTTCGCCGACGGCCCGTCCGAGGCACTGGAGAAGCTCAGCGCCTCCGTGCACTTCGACTGGCGCCTGGCGCCGTACGACATCGCCGGATCCCGTGCCCACGCCCGGGTGCTGCACACGGCGGGGCTGCTCACCGCCGATGAGCTGGAGCGGATGCTGGCGGGCCTGGACCGGCTGGAGGCCGATGTCGCCTCCGGCGACTTCACCGGCACCATCGCCGACGAGGACGTCCACACCGCCCTGGAGCGCGGACTGCTGGAGCGGCTGGGCCCGGACCTCGGCGGCAAGCTGCGGGCCGGACGGTCCCGCAACGACCAGATCGCCACCCTCTTCCGGATGTATCTGCGCGACCACGCCCGGATCGTCGGCGGGCTGATCGCCGACCTGCAGCAGGCTCTGGTGGGGCTCGCGGAGGCGCACCCGGACGTGGCGATGCCCGGCCGTACGCACCTCCAGCACGCCCAGCCGGTGCTCTTCGCCCACCATGTCCTCGCCCATGTCCAGGCGCTGTCCCGGGACGCGGAGCGGCTGCGGCAGTGGGACGAGCGCACCGCCGTCTCGCCGTACGGCTCGGGCGCGCTGGCCGGGTCCTCGCTGGGTCTTGACCCGCAGGCGGTCGCGGCCGACCTCGGCTTCGAGCGGGGCTCGTCCGCCAACTCGCTCGACGGCACGGCCTCCCGTGACTTCGTCGCCGAGTTCGCGTTCATCACCGCGATGATCGGCGTCGATCTGTCGCGGATCGCGGAGGAGATCATCCTCTGGAACACGAAGGAGTTCTCCTTCGTGACCCTCCACGACGCCTTCTCCACCGGCTCCTCGATCATGCCGCAGAAGAAGAACCCGGACATCGCGGAGCTCGCCCGCGGCAAGTCCGGGCGGCTGATCGGCAACCTCA
This sequence comes from Streptomyces sp. MK37H, assembly GCF_018035285.1. Taxonomy (NCBI): domain Bacteria; kingdom Bacillati; phylum Actinomycetota; class Actinomycetes; order Kitasatosporales; family Streptomycetaceae; genus Streptomyces; species Streptomyces sp. MK37H. Next base: position 2,835 of record NZ_JAAAYH010000181.1, read on the forward strand.
CCGGGCTGCTGGCCACGCTCAAGGCCCTGCCGCTCGCGTACAACCGCGACCTCCAGGAGGACAAGGAGCCGGTCTTCGACTCCTGCGACCAGCTGGAGGTGCTGCTCCCGGCCTTCACCGGGATGATGGCCACGCTGACCGTCAACCGCGAGCGCATGGAGGAGCTGGCCCCGGCAGGGTTCTCGCTGGCCACCGACATCGCCGAATGGCTGGTGCGGCAGGGCGTGCCGTTCCGGGTGGCGCACGAGGTCGCGGGGGAATGCGTCAAGGAGTGCGAGCGGACGGGCATCGAGCTCGATCAGCTCACCGATGAGCAGTTCGCCAAGATCTCGCCGCATCTGACGCCGGAGGTCCGGAGCGTCCTCAATGTGCAGGGCGCGCTGGCCGCGCGCGGCGGCCGCGGCGGCACCGCCCCCGTCGCGGTGCGGGCCCAGCTCGCGGAGGTCAAGGAGGATCTGGCCGCCCAGTACGCGTGGGCGGGCGCCAAGCGCTGACGCGGAAAGACGGTCGGGGAAAGACGGTCGGGGAAAGACGGTCGGGGAAAGACGGTGGGGGAGAGACGGGAAAGGGAGAGGTGGGGACCGGAACCATGGGTGTCGAACGTCTCGCGGAGATCGCTGCCCCCGGGGCGGGGGCGGCCCGGATCGGGCTCGGCCTGGCCGCGGTCGGCCGCCCCGCCTACATCAACCTCGGCCGGGACCGTGACCTCCCGGCCGAGCGCCCGGTCGAGGTGATGCGGCGGCGCAGCCATGAGCTGCTGGACGCCGCGTACGCCGCCGGGGTGCGCTATCTGGACGCGGCGCGCTCCTACGGCCGGGCCGAGGAGTTCCTCGCCGACTGGCTGCTGGAGCGCCCGGACGCCGCGCGGGACGTGGTCGTCGGCTCCAAGTGGGGCTATACGTATGTCGCCGAGTGGCGTACGGATGCCGAGACCCACGAGGTCAAGGACCATGGCGTCGAGACCTTCGAGCGGCAGCGCGAGCTGACCGACGCGCTGCTCGGCGACCGGCTGGACCTCTACCAGATCCACTCGGTGACCCCCGAAAGCCCCGCCCTCACCGACTCCGAACTGCACGCGCGGCTGGCGGGGCTCGCCGCGGAGGGCGTGACGGTCGGCGTGTCCACCAGCGGTCCGCGCCAGGCCGAGGCGATCCGTGCCGCGCTGGCCGTGGAGGTCGACGGCCGGCCGCTCTTCCGTACCGTCCAGTCCACCTACAACCTGCTGGAGCCCTCGGCCGGGGCGGCGCTGGCCGAGGCCCATGCGGCGGGCCGGGCGGTCATCGTCAAGGAAGCCGTGGCCAACGGCCGGCTCACCGAGGCGGCCGAGCGGCTTCCGGAGGCCCTGCGCCAGGTGGCCGAGGCGATGGGCGCCACTCCGGACGCCGTCGCGCTGGCCGCGGTGCTGCACCGCCCCTGGGTGACGGTCGTCCTCTCCGGCGCCGCCACGACGGACCAGCTGCGGTCCAACCTGGCCGCCGCCGATCTCCGCCTGGACGAGTCGCGGCTGGCCCGGCTGGAGGGGTTGGCCGAGCCCCCGGAGAGCTACTGGCGGCACCGCTCGGGGCTGCCCTGGGCCTGACCCGGTGCGGGGCCGTCGGTCCCCTGGCGCTTCCAGCCCGGAGACGCGGCCAGGAGGTGTCCGGGGGACCACGCGGCGGAGCCGCATATCGATGCTTCCCCCTTCCCGCAACCTCGATATGCGGCTCCGCCGCGTGGAGGGGCTTCGCCCCTGGACGCCGGGGTTAAGGGGCGGAGCCCCAGTTGTGGGAAGGGGCGGGGAGGGGAACAGCCCGCCGCAGGCGTCACGATCCGCCGGACACCCGCTACAGCAGGCTCAGGAACGAACGGACCGCGCGGTTGTACGGCCGGGGCGCGTCGTCGTGGATCCAGTGACCGCACCCGGCGAACTCGCGGAGCCGCGTGTTGGGGCGGCGGGTGGCCATCTCATGGGCGTGGCCCGGCGGCAGCAGCGAGCTGTGCTCGCCGCGCATCAGCAGCGCGGGACAGGACGAGCCCAGCCAGTCGTCCCAGAAGTCACCGCACATGGCCTGCTGGGACGCCATCATGTGGCTGGGCTCGAACAGCAGCCGCCAGCCGCCCGATTGCGGGTCCGGTTCGGCGCTGTCCAGGAAGTACGAGGCGTCCGGGATGCCGCGGGACTCTATGGCGGCGCGCAGCTTCTCCCGGTCCACGGCCCAGGTCGGCCACCCGGAGACATCGAGCACCGGATGGCTGACCACCGGACGGTCCGTCACCGCGCCGATGTCCTCGACGACGAGCGCGCTCACCAGATCCGGATGGCGGGCGGCCAGCGCGTACGCGCCGACCGCGCCGGTGGAGTGGGCGACGACCGGGACCGGGCCAAGACCCAGCTCCCGCAGCAGCGCGGCGGCGTCGGCCACGTACTCGTCCAGTGTGAAGGGGCCACCGCCGCCGGTCAGCCCGTGCCCCCGCTGATCGAGGGCGATCACCCGCCGTTCGGGGGCGAGGGCGGCGGCCAGCGGCGCGTACATCCGGCCCCGGCCGAAGTGGCCGTGCAGGGCCAGGACCGGGTCGCCCGGTCCGCCGAAATCGGTCACGGCGAACCGCCGACCGCGCAGTATCACGAAGTCGGGGGAGGGCACGGTCATCGTGGTCACCCGCGGCACCATAGTGGCCGGGCCCGATGGTGACCAGCGGGTAGCGGAATCAGGCCTTCCGCAAATCTGGTGACCCGCGACACCGGCCGGAGCGTCGGCTCACCGGACCGCGAGGCGGCGGTTACGCCCGAACGTATGGCGCCCGGCCGCTCGTCCGTGCGACCAAACCCCAGCGGTTCGCCGGACCAAATCGCGGCGCCCCGGACAAATCCCGCCGCGCCCCGGACAAATCCCGCCGCGCCCCGGACAAATCCCGCGGCGCCCCGGACACAAAGCCGCGACGGCCCTGATAACACTCGCCGCGCCCGGACACAAAACCGCGGCGGTCGGAACAGCGGCGGTCGGAACACCGGACCGCCGCGGCTCGCCCGAAACATCAGCCGTCAGCCGTCATGCGGCCGACTTCGCCTTCGTGGCGTAGATGTCCACGTACTCCTGCCCCGACAGCCGCATGACCTCGCTCATCACCTCGTCGGTCACGGCCCGCAGCACATAGCGGTCGCGGTCCATGCCCTCGTAGCGGGTGAACTCCAGCGGCTCGCCGAAGCGGACCTCGACCTTGCCCGGCCGCGGCAGCCCCTTGCCGCCCGGCTGGATCCGGTCGGTCCCGATCATCGCGAACGGCACCACGGGCGCGCCGGTCATCAGCGCGAGGCGGGCGATACCGGTGCGGCCGCGGTAGAGGCGGCCGTCGGGGGAGCGGGTGCCCTCGGGGTAGATGCCGAAGACCCTGCCCTCCTCCAGCACCCGGCGCCCCGTCATCAGCGCCGCCACGCCACCGCGTCCGCCGTCCCGGTCCACCGGGATCATGCCGACGCCGGTGAAGAACCAGGCCATCAGCCGGCCCTTGAGGCCCTTGCCCGTGACGTACTCGTCCTTGCCGATGAAGAAGACCTGACGGTCACAGACCAGCGGCAGGATCATCGAGTCGATGAAGGTGAGATGGTTCCCGGCGAGGATCACCGGGCCCGAGCCCGGAATGCCCTCGGCCCCCTCGACCCGTGGGCGGAACATCAGGCGCATCAGCGGACCGAGTACTGCCTTCAGAAACGCGAATCGGGACACGGGCCCTCCGGTCGGGGTCAAGGTCTGGGGCGCACCTCGTACGGTCCGTCAACCTCGTACCGCACCCGAGCGCCGATGAGGACGATACTCGCCGGTCGCGCTCCGGCGCACACCAGGTTCACCCACCTGGTACGCGTTGTTGACCCGCGTTACCCATGCGTTTCGCCCGACGTCTCCCGTAGGAAAGCCGTCCACGCCTACCATCAGGCCGGTCTCTGACGGGATTTGACAGGTGTTGAACACCACATCAAGGAGTGCTGCATGGAGCGGGAGCAGAAGCCCGGACGGCGCGCCCTGCTGGGGGCCGCGGCCCTCGGCGCGGGAGCGATGGCGCTGAGCGGTGCGGGCACGGCGACGGCCGCGGGGACGGAGACCGCGCCGGGCGCGGCCGCGGGAACGTCCAGCAGGGGCCATGAGCTGCCGGTTCCCACCGTGATCGGCCACCGTGGCGCCAGCGGCTACCGGCCCGAGCACACGTTCGGCTCGTACCAGCTCGCCCTGGACATGGGCGCGGACATCATCGAGCAGGACCTGGTCCCCACCAAGGACGGCCATCTGGTCTGCCGCCACGAGAACGACATCACGGCCACCACGGACGTCTCCGCCCACCCGGAGTTCGCCGACCGCAAGACCACCAAGACGGTCGACGGCACCAAGCTCACCGGCTGGTTCACCGAGGACTTCACCCTCGCCGAGCTGAAGACGCTGCGCGCCAAGGAGCGCATTCCGGGCAACCGCCAGCGCAACACCCTCTACGACGGCCGCTGGGAGGTGCCCACCTTCGAAGAGGTGCTCCAGTGGGCCGAGCGCGAGGGCCGCGAGCGCGGCCGCCGGATCTGGCTGTATGTGGAGACCAAGCACCCCACCTACTTCCGCAAGCTCGGCCTCGGTCTTGAGGAGCGGGTGGCCAAGCTGCTCCGCCGCTACGGCCGCCACCGCGAGGACTCGGCGCTGTTCCTCCAGTCCTTCGAGCCGAGCAGCATCCAGCGGCTGCGCAAGCTGGTGGACACCCCGGCCGTCGTGCTGCTGTCCACCATCGACAGCAGGCCCTGGGACTTCGTCGAGGCGAACGACCCGCGGACGGTCGCGGACCTGGTCAAGCCCGAGGGGCTCAAGTGGATCGCGAGCTACGCTCAGGGCATCGGCCCGGATCTGTCGGTCATCATCCCCCGGACGCCGGACGGCAAGCTGTCCACGCCGACCAGCGTGGTGAAGGACGCGCACGCGGCGGGGCTGATCCTGCACCCGTACACCATGCGCAACGAGAACACCTTCCTCCCGGCCGACTTCCGCCGCGGCAGCGACCCCAACGCCTACGGTGACGCTTTCGGGGCGTTCAAGGCATACTTCGCGACCGGAATCGACGGAATCTTCTCCGACAACGCGGACACCGCGCTGCTCGCTGCGGCGGACTTCCGCAAGTGATCCGTCCGTGAGAGGCGGCGGCGGGGGCGCGAGCGTCAAGGCGCGGCCCCGCCGCTTCCCCGGTCGGGTGAGACCACAGTCACCCGGCAACCACCCCACGACCGGCCCTCGTCCCGCCCGGCATGGACCTTGTGAAGCAGCTGGGCCCGTTGCTGGCCGCCGAAGCGGCGGCCGAGGCACACGGCGTCGGCGTCGAGCCCGCCGAACTCGAACAGGCCGTCTGGCTACGGCTGCTGGAACGCACCCGGGACGCCGGACCGCCACCCCACCCCGCCCGCTGGCTGCGCTGCGCCGTACGGGCCGAGGTGCGCGGGGCCAGGCGCCGGGCGCGCCGCGAGGTGCCGTACGACCCGATGGCCGGCGGCCCGCCCAGCGGCCCCGAGCCGCGGCCGGCCGAACACGCGGTGCTGGCCGCGGAGACCCGCCGGACGCTGCGCGCGGCGGTGCGGCGGCTGCCCGGGCGCTGCCCCGCGCTGCTCGCGGCGATGCTCTCCGGCGCCGATCCGACGTATCGCGAAATCGCCGGTCAGTTGGGAATGTCACAGGGCAGTCTGGGGCCGGTACGTTCCCGATGTCTGGGTTGCCTGCGCAGAATGCTCACGGCGGAGGTTGCGGCTCCTGAACCGTGGGGAAAGGAGCGATAGACAATCGGCGCCTCGGAGGCGGACGCCGACCACGCGGCGCCTCCACCCAGGCCATGAACCCCCGGTCGCACTCCTACCCTCGACGCGACCGGTGGACTGACGACATAGGGGAGGCATGCGCACATGGGCATGAGCGTGACCATCTCCGCGGCGACCGCGGACGACGCCGAGCAGATCCTGAAGCTGCAGTATCTGTGCTACCAGGCCGAGGCGGAGCTGTACGGCGACTATTCGATCGAACCGCTGACGCAGTCGCTCGACGACCTGCGCGCCGAACTGAGCGAGGGCTGTGTGCTCGTCGCCCGGCTCGGCGCGGAGGTCGTCGGCTCGGTCCGCGGGGTCGTCGACGACAAGGGGACCGCCGCCATCGCCAAGCTGATCGTCCACCCCCGGATGCAGCGGCACGGCCTGGGCGGACGGCTGCTCGCGGCGATCGAGGAGCGGCTCTCCGAGGAGCGGGCCGCCAAGCGGTACCGCCTGTTCACCGGCCACCGCAGCGAGGGCAATCTGCGGCTGTACCGCCGCTACGGCTACGCCCAGGTGGGCACCGAGGAGATCAACCGCCGGCTGAGCCTGGTCACCCTGGAGAAGGACGCCACGGCCGCGGCGTACGCCGCCAGCGCCTGACGCGGGACGCAGGGCCGCGGGCCCGCCGGGCGTCAGCCCCGGCGGGCCTTCCGCAGCCACAGCAGGCCCGTGACCGGCAGGAAGATCGGGATGAACAGATAGCCCATCCCGTAGTCGGACCACACCGTCTGGTCCGGGAAGGCCGACGGGTCGGCGAGGGTCCAGGTGCCCACGGTCAGCACCCCCACCAGCTCCAGCGCACAGCAGACGAACGCCGCCTTACGGGCGCCCTCGCCGCCGCGCACCAGCGAGACCGTGATGAACGCGTACACCACGGCGGAGACCGCCGAGAGGATGTAGGCGAGCGGGGCCTCCTGGTACTGCGCGATCAGCTGGTAGACCGAGCGGGACGCGGCGGCCACCGTGAACACCCCGTAGAGCATCACCAGCAGCCGCCCCGGGCCCTGACCGAGCCCGGTGCGCGCAGCGGATTCCGGTTTTCCGGCCGCCTTCTCGGCCGCTTTCCCGGCCGCCGAGTCCTCGGTCATCGACGCCTCCCGTGATTCAGCCACCGACGCCTCCCCAGATGTCGTAGAGCCGCACCTCGAGCACGGCCAGCACCACGGCCGCCGCGGAGACCGTCGCCGACCCCCAGCGGGTCCGCTCCGTCAGCGACATGAACGCCGCGATCGGCACCGCGAGCGCCGAGCCGATGAGATACGCCACGAAGATGGCCACCCCCTGCTGGGGGTCGGCCCCGCCCGCCAGCCGGACCACTCCTATGACCAGCTGCGCGATCGCCAGCAGGGCCACCACGGCCATGCCGATGAAGTGCCAGTCCTTGGTCGGCTGGTCCCGGTAGGCGGCGAAACCGCACCACGCGGCGAGGAGGAGCGCGGTCACACCGAGCGCGACCGTCAGCGCGTCGATCAACGGGACCTCCGCGCGGTGCGGCGGCGCACCCGACGGCGGCGCACACAGGGAGTGACAAGCATGGGACGAGGGTAATCGGCCCGGCCCGGCGCACTGCGCTCGGCCCCGCGCCCGAGGGCCTCCGCCACCCCCACGTACGCTGCGGCTCATGAAGCTCTCCGCTGACGCGCTGTTGTTCGACAACGACGGGACCCTCGTCTCGTCCCTGGACTCGGTCCTGCGCTGCTGGACCCGCTGGGCCGAGGAGCAGGGGATCGCGGCGGAGGAGTTCGCCCGGGTCGAGCTGCACGGCCGCCCGGCCGACGACATCATCGCCGATCTGCTCCCCGCCGACCGCGCCCCGCGGGCCCGGGCGCGCATCGACGAGCTGGAGCTGGAGGACGTACCGGGCGGGGTGAAGCTGCTCCCCGGCGCCGCCGAGCTGCTGGCGGGGCTGCCCGCCGGGCGCTGGGCCGTGGTGACCTCCGCCAACCGCGAGCTGGCCGAGGCCCGCCTCGCCGAGGTGGCGATCCGTCCGGGGACGCTGATCAGCGCCGATGACATCACCCGTGGCAAGCCCCACCCCGAGCCGTTCCTGCTGGCCGCCGAGCGGCTCGGAGTCGACCCGGCACGCTGTGTGGTCTTCGAGGACGCCCCGGCCGGGCTCGCGGCGGGCCGCGCGGCCGGGATGCGGACCGTGGCATTGGCCACAACGACCGACCGGGCGGAGCTGGTCGCCGATGTCGTGGTCGAGGACCTGTCGGCCGTGTCCGCGCAGGTCTCCGACGGGCGAGTGGAGATCACCTGCCGGGTCTGAACCGGGTCCCGGCCACCCCGCCGACCGTCCACGGACCGAGCAGCTCTGTCCGTTATACGGACGCCCTTGATGGGTCCCTGCCGGTGTCTGTTTTACTTGCAGCCATGACCACGACGAGCTGCCGCATCCCTGCGACCGAGGCGATCCCCACGCCCGGTGCTCGTTGTCGGTGTCGAATGTGTGACTGCTGAGGGCCCCCGCCTGAGCCTCGCGCCCCGAAGCGAGACCCGCTGAGCCGGATCCGTGCGTCCATCGCGCCGGACCGCGCCGCCCCGCGTCACCGGAACCCGAACCCCGCCCACACACCGGGCATGCCCTCGGGTTCACCCTGCCGCGTTCCGAAATGAACGACCGTGCCCGGCGGCACCAACCGCCGTGCACTCAACAGTGACGGAAACCCTGTGATCACCACCACGGACCTGACCAAGGTCTACCGCTCACGAGGCCGCGAGGTCACCGCCCTCGACGGCGTCGATCTGCATGTCCGCGAGGGTGAGGTGTACGGCGTCGTCGGCCAGAGCGGCGCCGGGAAGTCCACCCTCATCCGCTGTGTCAACCTCCTGGAGCGCCCCACCTCCGGCACGGTCAGCGTGGCCGGCCAGGACCTCACCGCGCTCGCCGGGCGGGGACAAAGGGCCGGGTCCGCGCTGCGCCAGGCCCGCAGCCGTATCGGCATGGTGTTCCAGCACTTCAACCTGCTCTCCTCGCGCACCGTGCGGGACAACGTCGAGCTGCCCCTGGAGATCCTCGGCGTCTCCGGCAAGGAGTGCACCCGCAAGGCCCTGGAGCTGCTGGAGCTGGTGGGCCTCGCAGACAAGGCGAAGGCGTACCCCGCGCAGCTCTCCGGCGGCCAGAAGCAGCGCGTCGGCATCGCCCGCGCGCTCGCCGGCGACCCCAAGGTGCTGCTCTCGGACGAGGCGACCTCGGCGCTGGACCCCGAGACCACCCGCTCGATCCTCCAGCTGCTGCGCGACCTCAATGAGCAGCTGGGCCTGACCGTGCTGCTCATCACCCACGAGATGGACGTCGTCAAGACGATCTGCGACTCGGCCGCGCTGATGCGCGACGGGCGGATCGTGGAATCCGGCAAGGTCAGCGAGTTGCTGGCCACGCCCGGCTCCGAGCTGGCCCAGGAGCTCTTCCCGGTCGGCGGGGTGCCCTCGGGCGATGACCGCACGGTCGTGGACGTCACCTTCCAGGGCGAGGCGGCCACCAAGCCGGTCATCTCCCAGCTGTCCCGTACGTACAACATCGACATCTCGATCCTCGGCGCCGCCATGGACACCGTCGGCGGCCATCAGGTCGGGCGGATGCGGATCGAGCTGCCCGGCCGGTTCGAGGAGAACGTCGTCCCGATCGGCTTCCTGCGGGAGCAGGGCCTCCAGGTCGATGTGGCGGCCATCGCCGACGGCCCGCGCGCGAACCCGACCCCGCTGCTCAAGGAGGGCGCCAAGTGACCTGGTCCGAGATGGAGCCCCTGCTGGAGCAGGCGTGTTGGGACACCCTCTACATGGTCGGCTGGTCGGCGCTGATCGCCGTCGCCGGCGGACTGCCGCTCGGCGTGCTGCTGGTCCTCACCGACCGCGGCGGAGTGCTCCAGAACATCGTGGTGAACAAGGTCGTCGGGCAGATCGTCAACATCGCCCGCTCGATGCCGTTCATCATCCTGATGGTCGCCCTGATCTCCTTCACCCGCGCGATCGTCGGTACCACCATCGGCCCCGAGGCCGCCATCGTGCCCCTGGCCATCGGCGCCATCCCCTTCTACGCGCGGCTCGTGGAGACCTCGGTGCGCGAGGTGGACGGCGGGCTGGTGGAGGCCGTGCAGTCGATGGGCGGCTCCACCTGGACGGTCGTCCGCAAGGTGCTGCTGCCCGAGTCGCTGCCGTCGCTGATCTCCAGCGCGACCACCACGATCGTCGCGCTCATCGGCTACTCCGCGATGGCCGGCACGGTCGGCGCCGGTGGCCTCGGTGACCTGGCGGTCCGCTACGGCTATCTGCGGTTCGAGACCAAGCTGATGTGGATCACCGTCGCCATCCTCGCGGTGGTCATCGCCATCATCCAGTTCGCGGGCGACCTCGCCGCCCGCGGCCTGTCGCACCGCGGCCGCTCCTCGGTCGCCCCGCGGCTGGTGCTGCTGCGCGGCGGCGCGTCCCGGGCCGGGAAGCCCGCTCCGGTGCCGGAGCAGCGGGCCGCGCCCGCCGAGATCGAGTCCGTGGAGCCCACCAAGGTCCCCTGAGCCCCCACACCCCCGCACTCCGTACCACCCCGCTCGTATTCCGCTTCCGCACCCGCGGCGGATGCGTGCGCCCTCGAAGAAAGGCACTTTTCGTGCGTAACACCACCAAGACCGTCACCACCGTCCTCGCCGCCGGAGCGCTCGCCCTCGGTGCCGCGGCGTGCGGCGCCCCGGGTTCGTCGGACGACAAGAACGGCGCGCTGGTCGTCGCCGCGAGCCCCGTCCCGCACGCGGAGATCCTCAACTACGTCAAGGACCACCTGGCCGACAAGGCGGGTCTCAAGCTGGAGGTGAAGGAGTTCACCGACTACAACACGCCGAACCTGTCCACCCAGGACGGCTCGGTCGGTGCCAACTACTTCCAGAACCAGCCGTTCCTCGACGACTTCAACAAGAAGAAGGGCACCGACATCGTGCCCGTCGTCACCGTGCACCTCGAGCCGCTCGGCCTCTACTCGCACAAGGTGAAGAAGGCCGACGAGCTCAAGAAGGGCGCCACCGTGGCCGTCCCGAGCGACACGGTCAACGAGGCCCGCGCGCTGAAGCTGCTGGACGCCAATGGCGTCATCAAGCTCAAGAGCGGCGTCGGCAACGAGGCCACCCCCAAGGACATCACCGCCAACCCCAAGGGCCTGAAGTTCAAGGAACTGGAGGCCGCCCAGCTGCCGCGGTCGCTCGACGACGTGGACGCCGCGGTCGTCAACGGCAACTACGCCATCGAGGCGCACCTCAAGCCCGCCAAGGACGCCATCATCCTCGAGTCGCCCAAGAACAACCCGTACGCCAACTTCCTGGCCGTGAAGAAGGGCAACGAGGACGACCCGCGCGTGAAGAAGCTGGCCAAGCTCCTCACCTCCCCGCAGGTGAAGAAGTTCATCAAGGACCAGTACCAGGGCTCCGTGCTGCCGTCCTTCTGATCCCGCGGCACACACCGTCACCACCGCAACGAATTCGCCAACGTTTCCCGCCCGCCGGCGGATCCCCGAGGCTCCGCGTCCGGACCACAACCGGATGCGGAGCCTTCCGATTCACCCCCCGTGCTGCATTTCCCCTGGGTGATGCTGCATGCTGGGCCTTTCCACAGCCCAGACAACGACCCCGGTTACGGAGCGGCGCATGACATCCACCTTCCCGGACATCTCCATCAGCACGGAACGGCTGGTGCTGCGCCCGTTCGAGGAAGCGGACATACCCGCGCTCGCGGACATGATGAACGACGAAAGCGTCATCGCCTGGACCCGGGCGCCCTATCCGTACAGCCTCGGCGACGCCCGCGACCAGGCGCTGCGGCTCGCCCCGGCGGAACGGACCACCGGCCGCGGAATCGTCTTCGCGGTCGCCGAATTCCTCACCCAGCGGCTCGTCGGCATCGTGCATCTGCGCAATACCGACTGGCGGCTGCTGGCCACCGAGGCCAGCTATATCGTCGCCCACTGGGCGCGCGGTGAGGGGTATGCCTCGGAGTCGGTGCTGGCCGTGGCCCGCTGGCTGTTCCAGGACCAGAAGTTCGAGCGCCTGGAGCTGCGCACCGCCGCCGGAAACACCGCCGCCCAGCAGGTCGCCCAGAAGGTCGGCTGCATCAGCGAGGGCGTATTGCGCCACGCCTGGATAGCCCGCACCCAGACGGAGGACGGCGGCTGGACCGATCTGCGCACCGACCTCATCGTCTGGAGCCTGCTCGCCGAGGACCTCGACGGTGCCCCCGACCGGATCTCCGGGCCCGACGGCTTCGGTGTCTACCCCAGCTACTCCGACTGGGGCTGACACCCCCACCGCGCCCCGGCCGGGGCGGACATCCGGCGCATTCGCGCCGTCCGCGCCCTCGGCGCACCACCCCAGCGCCCGCCCCCGCTCCGGCGGTCCGGACCAGCCGGGGTACTCTCTGTCCGCGCTGAGCACCCGCGCCTCGGCGGCGTCCGGGGCCGTGACCCGCGCATCCGCGGCGCACCGGCCGCGACCCGCCCGTGGACCCTCATGGGCACCCCACCGCGACGCATCCGCACCCCACCGCGACGCGACCGACAGACCCGACCCGCCACACATAGGGGAGAACAAGGACGATGGCCGACCGCGTCACGGTGATCGGTTGGGACGGCACCCCGCTCACGGACGCGGCCCGCTCCGCCCTCGGCGCGGCCACCCTCGTGGCCGGCGCCGCCCATCACCTGGCGCTGCCCGAAGTCCCGCCCGGCGCCGAGCGGATTCGGCTCGGCAGCGTGGACCTCGCGGCCCGCAGGATCGCCCAGCACCGCGGCTCCGCCGTGGTCCTGGCCGACGGCGACCCCGGCTTCTTCGGCGTCGTCCGCGCCCTGCGCGCCCCCGAGCACGGGCTCGAGGTCGAGGTCGTCCCCGCCGTCTCCTCCGTCGCCACCGCCTTCGCCCGGGCCGGGATGCCCTGGGACGACGCCCAGGTCGTCGTCGCCCACAGCCGCGATCTGCGCCGCGCGGTCAACGTCTGCCGCGCCCACACCAAGGTCGCCGTCCTCACCTCGCCCGGCGCGGGGCCCGCCGAACTCGCGCTGCTGCTCGGCCCGGTGCACCGCACCTTCGTCATCTGCGAGGCCCTGGGCACCGAGCGCGAGCAGGTCACCGTGCTGACCTCCGACAAGGCCGCCGACCACGCCTGGCGCGACCCCAACGTCGTCATCGTCATCGGCGGCTCCGGCATAGCGCCCGTCCGCGGCGGCTCGTCGGCCGGTGCCGCCCGCGGCGCGCTCCAGAGCGGCGGCTGGATCGCCGGACGCGAGCCGGGCTACCCGGGCACCGTCCGCGGCTGGGCGCTGCCCGGCCCCGCGTACGGGACCGCGCTGAGCGAGAGCGAGTCCCCGCAGCTGCGCGCCCTCCAACTCGCCCGCGTCGGCCCCCGCCTGGGCGACCTGGTCTGGGACATCGGAGCGGGCAGCGGCGCGGCGGCCGTCGAGACCGCCGGGTTCGGCGCCGCCGTCATCGCCGTCGACCGCGACCCGGACGCCTGCGAGCGCGCCGCCACCCTGGCCCGCCGCTTCGCCGTACAGCTCCAGGTGGTCCAGGGCGTCGCCCCCGAGGTGCTGGAGGACCTGCCGGAGCCGGATGTGGTGCGGATCGGTGGCGGGGGCGCGCCCGTGGTCGCCGCGTGCGCCGCGCGCCGCCCCGAGCGCATCGTCACGCAGGCAGCGACCCGGGACGAGGCGGAGGCCATCGGCGCGGCGCTGGAGGACGGCGGTTACGCCGTCGAATGCGTGCTCCTCCAGTCCGTCGAACTGGACACGCGGGGCTGGACCGAACGGGAGCGCGCGGTCGCCTTCATGCTGTGCGGCCACCGCCCGCACCAGTGATTTTGTCCTTGTGACGTTCGCCCCGAGCTTCGCCCCGGTGACCTGCTCGGGGCAGTGCGCGGGGTAGGCTGGCGGATCGTTGTACTGCCTTCACCGCTGCCCGGCGTTCGGCGCTTTATTGGCCAAAGGCCGGAATGTGCCCCTCCCTTGGCGGGGCCGCGGTAGGCAAGCCTCGGGCGTGTCTACGTGCCGCGCACGGCGCATGCTCGTTCTTGCTCAGGGGGCTTGCTCTCGGCGGTAGGCGGTTGGAAGGAGCACTAGCGATGGGCGAGGGGTACGCATGACCGACACCGGCCAGGTCCCGGGCGAGGGACTGCCGGAGAACGCAGGCGGACGACTCGGACACCCGCACCCGGCGGATGTCCATGCCCCGCCGGCCGACGCCGGTTACATCGAGCAGCCGCAGCCCGGTGTCCCTCCCGGCGCCGCCTACACCTTCCTCGACGGGCCCGAACACGTGGGCGAGGAGGACGACCTGCTGCTGATGCCGGGCGCCCAGGGCGCCTGGAGCGAGCAGCAGGCCCAGTACCAGACCGGGGCGTACGAGGCGGGTGTGCTCGACCCCGCCGCGTA
>NZ_JAAAYH010000182.1:0-16962 GCF_018035285.1 Streptomyces sp. MK37H
ACGCGGGAGCGGCAGGGTTCGCCGATGGGGGCGTCGCACCATCCGCACTTCACCGAGAGCGGGTCAGGGCGCCCGGCGGCCACGGTGGCCTCTCGTTCGGCGCGCAGAGGCCGGTAGGGGGCGAGCTGCTGGCGGACGCGGTCGGGGACGTAGCGGCCGATGCCTGTCAGGCTTCCGGCGACGTCGGGGTGTGGGTCGCCGCTGGTGATCGCTCGGTACTCGACGGGGTTGGCGCGGCCGGTGGCGACGGCGTTGCGGGTGCCGAGGAGTTCGGCGCGCCAGGCGGCGGCGTTGTCGGGGTCGGTGGCCGGGGTGGGGTCGGTGTGGCGGTTGAGTCGGTCGCGGACGGTGTTGCGCCATTGGCTGGCGATGTCGGCGGGCAGCAGGGGGTAGGGCGAGTTGGCGTAGTGCTGTTGGGCGGCCTGGAGGGCGAAGTCGTAGGGGACGTCGGCGAGGATTCCGGCCCACATGGCGACTTTGCCGCGGCGCTCCTTGGGGTCGTCGGGGAGGATCCGGGGGTCGGCGTAGCTGATGTTGAGCAGGAGTTCGGGGATCTGTTCGGGGGTCATGCCGTGGTGCCTCCGTTCATGGCGCGGAGCTCGGCGGCGATCTGGCCCAGGTCGTCGCGGGCGGCCTGACGGCGGGCGGTCTTGGGGTCCACGGGCAGACCGGTGGCGCCGCCGTCGAGGGGGACGAGGAACGTGCCCTGCTGGACCTCGGGGGCGGGGCGTTCGCGTTCGGCCCATTCCTGCCAGCGGGCGCCCCAGTCGGCGGCTGCGCGGCGGTCGCCGGTCTGGCGGCGGACGAACTTGCGGGTGACTTCGGCGAGCTGGCCGCCGGTGAGAGCGGGTTGGCCGTTGGTGAGGCGGGCGGACTGGGCGGCGGCGATGTCGTCCTGCTGCGGCTGCCAGTCGGGTGGGATCAGAGAGAGAGCGGGTTCGTGCGTGCGCCCGTCACTACGGTCACTGTTCTCTCTCTCAGTACCACCACTAGCGGGTCGGGTCGGGTCGGGACGGGACGGGGCGCCGTTAGTCGCACCGTTAGTAACGCCGTTACTCGACCCGTTATCCGAGGGCATTCCGGCGCCGTCCGGCGGGATCGGCTTGCCGCGCCTGCGCTGACGGAAAGCCTCCTGACGTGCAGCGTTCTTCGCTCGCTCGGCAAGGACCTGTTCGCGGGAGGGGTTGTAGTCGAGGTAGTCGTGGATGACATATCCCGGGCCTTGCAAGGGCGGGCGCGTTTCCGAAGTTTGATTCGACTTTGGATCGACTTTGGCGAGCAGATTCGCGTCACACAGGGCCGCGAGGAGGCGCGGAGTGCCGTATGAGCGGGCGACGGAGGCGGGCACGAACCCGTCGGTGAGGTGCTGTCCGGCGTAAGAGATGAGCCGGACGTACAGGCCCGTCGCGGCGTTGCCCACCTGCATGATCTTGGGGTGGGAGTGCAGCGAGTCATCGATGCGGGACCAGGCCACGGGTTGTGCTCCTACGGGTTCGGTGGGACGTAAGTGGGCGCGACAAAGCGCGCTGGTCAGGGCGGCCGCGTCAGCACAGCGCCCCCTCCGGTCGGCGCCCCGGCAGCGTGCCCTCAGGGCATTCGTGCTCGAGCACATGGGCGTGCGGGCAGTCCTTGCTGTGCACGCTCGGCAGTACCTCCGCGAGGCGCATCCCCGACCACGGCGACTCGCGCAGACACCACGCCAGCCGGTTCGGCCGGGTGAGCTGTGCGGCCTGGGCCGGGGTGTGCCGGGAGTCGTCGACCGTGACGGCCCACGGCAGGCCGGCGGTCTGCCGCAGCGTCGGGGCCCCGCAGCGGGGGCAGTCCGCGCGGACCGCCCCCGTGCTGGCCTTTGCTGGCCGTGTCACCTGACGAACTCCGTGCGGGCACGGGCGGCCTTCTCGGCTTCCTGCGCCCGGTATTCGGCCTCGCTCGGGTACGCGCCGAATGCACCGTCGAGCAGGGTCTCCGCGTTCCGCGGCCCGTTGCCGATCTCGTCGAGGGTGCCGTCCATGCGGCGGGCCCTCCACATGGCGCGCTTGGCCTCGAGGAGCGCGGCGGCTTCGTCGTCGGAGCGGGCGACCCTCGCAGCCGGTGACGCGGAGCTTGACCTGGGGGTCCTTCTCTTCGCCGTCGGCGTGGCCGGTGTAGGACTTGGAGCTGAGCTCGACGATGGCGACGACGACCATGCCGGGGTTCTCGAAGAGGCCGCGGCGCTGCTCGGCGGTGAGGGCGCCTTCGATGCTGGCGGCGGCGCTGTCGAGCTTGACTTCGGGGAGCTGGTGCTTGGGGAGCTTGGGCATGTGCTGCTCTCTTCCGTTCGGGTGGTGCGGTGGTGCGCCCGGGGCGGTGGCGTGGGGTGGACCGCCCCGGGCCGGTTGGCGGGGGTCAGTCGGTCGGCTCGGCGCCCTGCGCGGCGGTGTCCATCACGCCTCCGAGGGCCTCGCCGACGGCCTGTACGAGGTAGTCCCGGGCCTCGTCGGACATGCCGTCGTGGAACGCGAAGTGCACGCGGACGATGGGCTGACGTCCGGCGCGCCACGTGAGCTCGTGCTCATCGGGCTGGAGCCCGTCGGTGCCGAGGTCGACAGCCCAGCGAGAGATGTCGGCCGCGCCGGAGACGAGTTCGACGACGGACTCACGCAGATGCTCGTCCTGCTCGCTGCCGGGGGTGATGAGCAGCCACCTCGGGTTGTCAGAGAGGGCGGCGCCAGCGTCGGACGGGTTCGGCTCGGTGCTCATCGCGTAGTGCATGAGCGCAGCAGCGGCGCGGAGGTCGGCGTCGGTGTACGGGGTCTCGGTGGTCATGCGGTGGTGTGGTCCTTTCGGATCAGGTTGGTGAACAGGGCCCGGTCGAGGGAGTTGGCGAGGCGCTCACGGCGCCGAGCGTCGGCGTCGGTCCGCGGTGCCTGGCCACGCAGGGCCTCGAGCAGGTCGGCGGCGGCCGTCAAGTCGCGCAGATCCAGGGAGATCGCGGGCCGGGCCATCACGAGCGCCCCGGTGCAGCTGTGGGAGGCTGGCCGTTGTGCCCGGCGGCGGGCGCGGGCTGGCGCTCGCCGCGGGTGACGTACCGGCGGTCGACGCCGTTATGGGCGGCGTCGACCGCGGCCTCGACGGCCTCGATGGCGGTCTGGAGTTCGCGGGAGTAGGGGACGCGGCGGCGCAACAGCTCCGCGAACTCTCGGGCGGCGGTGCTGATCTCGTCCTTGAGGGCGAGGCGCTCGGGGTCGATGGCTATGGGGGCGAATCGCTTGGCGATCTCGGCGGTGCTGAGCGACATCAGAGGGTGTCCTTTCGGTAGGCGTCCGCCATCTCGGCGGCCTGTTCAGCGAGCGCGATCTCGGCGCAGACCTTGTGCGCGGGCTTGCGTTTCGAGTCACGGAGGTTGGTCTCCTGGCCGCAGTAGCGGCAGGGCTTGGGGGTCCAGGACCAGTGCGAGAGGGCGCGCCAGTCGAGGAGTGGCGGGCTGGTCATGCCGCTGCCTTGCGGCGCTTGACGTACAGGGCGTGGCGCTGATGAGGGCTGAGGCCGCCGAACGTCCCGTACCGGTTGCGGCCCGCGGCGTTGCCCTCGGCCTGCATGGCCAGCTCCAGACACTGAGCGGTGACGGGGCAGCGCTTGCACCACTGGAGTGCCTTGCGGGCTTCGTTCGTGTTGGCCGTGGCGATCCACCATTCGGGGTCGGCGCCGGGCTGGCGGCAAGCGCCGTGCCGCTCCCAGCCCTTCGTGTCCGGTACTGGTGTGATGTGGGCGGGCACGGTCGGCTCCTTGGGGGTGCGGGGAGCGGGCACACGCTTCTTGGGCTTGGCCTTGGGCTTGGGTTTTGGTTGGGGCTTGGCTGCGGTGCGGCAGTGGTCGCATCCGCTGATCGGGAGGTCGGTGTGGGCGCAGCGGAACTCGGCGAACTTCATGAGGCCACCGCCCCGAGGTCGGGCCACTGCTCGCCCGGCGCCAACTCGCGGATGTGCAGCACGAGCTGCCCGCCCTTGACGACGGAGCCAAGGCGCATGTCGGGGCCGAGGACGCGGGTGTGGTCGTCGTCCTCCAGCAGTCCGGCGTCCACGAGCCCGTCCACGGCGGCCTTGAAGGACGGGTACCAGTTGGCGGGGTCGCGGCGGCCGTTCGTGGGCGGGTGGAGCACGCCGAGGATGTGCGCCCGCTGGAACAGCGGCTGCGGCTTGGCCGCGGCGAGCGCGGTCATCAGGGCCGGGGACTCGCTGACGGCCTCCATGGCGGCGGCGCGGAGGGCGGCTGTGCGCTCGGCTCGTTGCCGGTAGTGCGGGCGCTGGTTGGCGTTGAGGAGCTTGAGCCCGGTCTTGAGGGTGACGGTGTAGGTGCGGGGCGCGGGGTCCGCCCCGGCCGGAGCCGGGACGGGACGCGCGGGCGCCTGGTCGAACAGGGTCGGGGCGCTCATCGGCTCCTCCGATCCGAGAGGTGGATCAGCCCGGCCGCGATCAGAGCACCGGGCCAGCCCACGGCAACCACGGCAGTGAGCAGGCAGGCCCTGGTCGGGTTGGTGACGAAGGCCGCGTCCACGAACGGGTGCTCGCGGCTGATGGCGGGCAGGGTGAGGGCGAAGACGGCGATGCCGATGGCCCAGATGGCGAGGATGATCACGGCGAGGGCGGTCATTGGGCACCGTCCGTGGGTGTGAGGTGGACGGCTCCGCGGTGCTGGGCGGCGTTCTCGCAGCGGCGGCCGCCGCCGGGGGTGGGGATCCACTTGGTGGTCATGTGGCCGCAGGCCACGTCGTGGCAGACGTCCCAGCACGTGCCGGGCGTCGTCGGCTGGAACGCGGCGCCGGGGCGGACAGCGAGGCGGGGCACGTGCCGGACGCCGACCGTGCGCGCCAGGCAGAGGAGCCAGATGCCCGCGGAGCCGAGCAGGACGCCGAGCAGGATGGTGATCACAGCTTCACCCCCGGGAGCCGGTCATGGCGGCGCTGCTGCCACTGCTCACCAGCCGCGATGGCCGGGGTGTCGAGGCCGTAGAACTGGTCCAACAGACCGTTCTGGTTGCGGATGAGCCGGGCCTGGCCGTCCATCTCCTTGCGGTACTTCCGGACGGCGGCGCGCATGTTCTCCAGCCGGGTCTTGAGCCGCTGGTTCTCGGCGTTGCCCTGCTCGCCGCGGTTCTCCAGCAGCTCGGCGAGGTGCCGAACGCGGCCGGTCAGCCGGACCTTGTCAGCCTCCGACTGGCAGAACTGGCGGACCGCGATACTGCGCGCCGTGCGCTCGGTCTCCACGGCGCGCAGGGCGGCATCACGCTCGTAGACCAGCTGCTCGACGCGGTCCTGCAACTCGGCGATGCGCCGCTTCTTCGAGCCCCACATCAGCGGTCACCCGCCTTGGCCTGGTGCGGGATCAGCGGCCACTCCGGCGCGCAGTACGCGTCCTGGTTCGTCTTGCGGAAATGCGCCTGGAGGTCAGCGGCCTGGGCGGCCGCCCACTCGACCTGAGCCGTGTGCAGCTCGTCCAGCGACATCGCGGCCAGCCGCTCGTATCGCTGGCCCTGCCGCCACGCGACCCGGCACGCGGCGATCGCGTCGGCGTCCGCGCTGTGCGCGCCGTCGAGTCGGACCTGGTAGTGCTGGCACAGGTGGGTGAGCGTCCGTTTGCCCTTGCGGTAGCGGTCCATCTGCTTGTCGATCACGTACGGGTCGACCACCCGCAGGTCTCCGCTGAGCCGGTCGGTCAGCGGCGTCATGCCGTACCGGCGCGCCTCACGGTCCAGCACGGTCACGTCGTACCGGGCGTTCATCGCCACGATCGGCACGCCGGACAGCACCACCTGCGACAGAGCGGCGAGCAGGGTCTCGACAACCTCGCGCAGGTCGGTGCCCTCGGCGCGGGCCCGCTCTGTGGTGATGCCGTGGATCTTCGCGGCCTCGGCGGGGATCTCTTCGCCGTCCACGTCGGACAGCCAGTTCGCCGTCTGGGCGGGCTGGTTGCCGCCGACCTGGACGACGCAGGCGGTGACGATGCGCGCCGTCTCGGGGTCGGCCGAGGTGGTCTCGAGGTCGTAGCCGCACATGCGGCCGAGGTGCCAGCTCATGCGCCACCGCCAGTGCGCTCCTTGTAGTGGCGCAGGCCGAGCGCGTCGAGGGTCTCCTCATCGCCGCTCTCGTTCTGCACCAGCACATGCAGCATCCGGGCCGAGCGCAGCTCGTAGCTGATCTGCTCCAGACGGCCGGGCGTGGTCTTCGGGTTGATGATCTCGTCCCGGTAGTCCTCAGCCGTCCGAGTCGGGGCCTCACCGCGCTCGACGTGCACGGCCTCCGGCTCCGGGTCACCCGTGGGGATCATGCCCGTGTTGAAGAGGAGAGCGCGGAGAGCGAGGCTCTGGGCCTTCGCAGTGCCCTTGTCACCGGAGTCGAGTGACTCGCCGGCCGACTTCAGCAGCGGCAGGCTGTCGCCACGCGGGCCGATGATCTGCCACGTCGTAACGAGCGTGGCCTCACGCATCGGGGTGCCCCGCGAGGACTTGGTGTCCCGGTACGACGGCGCCATGTCCACGGCCATGACGTTCACGCCGTGCCGCAGGGTGGCCGGACCGAACGCGTTGATCGCCGCGTCCACCCCGCGGAAGTTGTACTTCACGTACGGGCGGCCGTTCTTGTCCTTCTCCTTGTGCTCGTCGGTCTTCCCGACCGACCGCACGTCGTGCCGCACCCGCAGCCATGCGATATGAACGGGCACCATCTCCGGTGTGGGGTACGCCTCGTTGTCCTCGAAGTCGAAGACGGGCAGCGCAGCGCCTGCCTCGGGGGCGGTGTACTGAGGGGCCGGGGCCGGGACGGTGCCGTTGGCGGCCAGCTCGGCGCGCTCGGTCAGGGACGTCATGCGGCGTGCTCCTTGCGGACGAACTGCGGGATGTAGAGGCGGTCCTGGGGTTTGTCGACGACGCACGCGGCGTAGGCGTCGGGGAACTCCTCGCGCAGCCGGGCGATGTCGCAGCGCTCTTGTGAGGACTGCTCGATGGAGTAGAAGGGCCGATCACCACGGATCGCGGCCTGGGCGTTGCCGAGCGCGGCGACCATGCGGGCGTACGCGGCCTTCTGCCGCTTCTTCGCCTCGCGGATCGTGTCGCCCTCGGCGAGGTAGTCCGCGACCGCATCGAGCGTGTCGACGTCGCGGTCAACAACGGCCACGCCCTCGCGGTCAGGGTGAAGCCGGTCGTACAGCTCCAGCAGCGCGTCCGGCGGCTCCTCGCCCGTCGGCGCGGGTGCCCGGCCCTGCGTGATGTGCTCGTGCCACAGGCGCCCGGCCTCGGCGTTGATGTACGCCACGAGCTTGGTGTGCTCGGACCGGCGGACGGTGTACTGCCGGTAGTCCTGGCCGCCGATCAGACACACGACGTGGATGTGGTCGAGGCCGGTGACGAGGATCTGCCACAGCACCTGCGCGAGTACGTCGTCGGGCGGGCCCTGGCGCCAGAGTTGCGCGACGAACGCGTTGCGGGTCTTGACCTCCAGCGCGCACAGCGACCGGACGGACCGGTCCAGGGGGCACTCGGTGCACAGCCGGTCGAGGGTGCACATCTGCCAGGAGTCGGTCTCGTTGGCGATGATGCCAACCGATTCGACGACGGTGCGGTTGCGGCGGGCCCAGTCCCGGGCGAGCGGCTCTTCCAGCACGTTGCCGAAGTGGGCGGCCTCGCTGAACTCGTCGTCGTGCGGGAGCTGGCCGCGCTTGTCGTAGTAGACGTGCAGCGGGGTCTTGAAGCCGGAGAGTTGCATGACCGCGGGCAGGTCAGAGCTGCCGATGCCCTTGCGGCGTGCGTTGAGCCAGACGTCGCGGGGTGCGGTGTGGTCGAGGATGAGGCGGCCGGTGGGTGTGACCAGTCGGCCGGCGGCCGGGGCCGAAGCCCCGGCGCGCACGGTCGTTTCTGTCATCGGCGTGTCCCCCGGTTGATCAGGCGGGCGAGGAAGCCCGGCGGCTTGGGCTGGTGGTCGAGGTAGGCCCGGTCGCGGGCCTCGCGGAGGCTGGGGGCGCGACCGGTGCGGTCGGCGGGGCGCCAGTAGCCGCCGTCGCTGAAGGAGTCGCGGCGCTTCATCGGGCGCCGCCCTTCGCGTGGTTGACCCGGAACGCTCGGCCCCGCCCGGGGACCGTGAGCAGGTCCCCGCGGTCGGCAAGAGCACCGAGGCGCTGGCGGGCAACGGATCGCTGTGTGGTGCCGAGCGGGGCGGGGAGGGCCATGACGCGGCGGGTGGTCCAGATGCCGCCCTGTGCGCGGATCTCGGCGGCCAGGTCGTCGAGGAGGTCGGTGGTCTTCACTCGTCGGCCTCCTCGTCGTACGCGGAGGCGACCGTCAATGGCGTCACGACGAAGCCAGTCGGCCGCTCCTCTTCGCCCACAGCGGCGACCAGTTCGGCGACGCCGTCCTCCTCGTCCTCGATCCAGTCGAGGGAGACAGAGGGCAGGTCCCGGCGCATGTCCGCCTCGCAGTGCTCGCGGGCAGCGGCGGCCGTGATGTACAGGCCCATGACGATCGAGTCGTGCGAGGCCCGGTAGATCGTCAGCTCGTCGGGCTCGTCGTCGCCGTCGGGGTCGAGCAGCTGGAGCCCGATGGCCTCGCGATGCTCGTCGTCCAGCAGGAGCGCGACCGGGCGGCCGTCCTCGGCGAGGCAGCAGACGATTGTGTCGTCGTCCGGGCCGTCGGAGGATGTGACGGTGCGGTCCCAGCGAACGACGAGCGGCGTGGTGTCGGCGGTCTCAGCAGCCGCCGGGGCGTGGATGGCCAGCAGCTCCGGTACGGCCTCGTGCGCGTCGGCCATCCATAGGGCGATCGGTCCTGCCCAGTCCGGGAGCGTGGCCAGCGTGGTGCCCGACTCCAGGTGGACGACCCGGTAGTAGCCGGGGTCGTCGCCGTCCTTGTCGGCGTACTCGGACGCCCACGGGCCGCTGTACCAGTCGCCGAGCTGGCAGTCGCGGATCTCCTCGATGCGGTCGGCATCCAGCAGTCCGGCTTCGTTCGGCTGGGCGGGGCTGCCCTTCCCGGCGGCCTCGGCGGACTCCCGGAGCGCGTCGGCGGCGTCGCGGTGCTCCTCCGAGCAGTAGGCGACCGGCTGACTGTCGAGGTAGTCGAGATCGACGCGTCCGTGCCGGTCACGCGGGGCGCTCTTGCTGTACCACTGGGTGAACCGCGTCTCGTGGCAGTACCCGCAGTCGCTGATATAGGCGGTCATGCGGCAGCACCACCCTCGGCGGCACGCTGCGCGGCCACACGCGGCATCCGCTCCACAGCCAGTACCCGCACCTGCTCCGACACCCGCAGCGCCTGCTGTGGCGTCAGCGCGACCCGGGTCGACAGCCGGTCGACGAGCCGGTCCACCAGCTCCTCCACGGCCAGCGTCTCCGGGGCGAACCGGTCAGCGGCCGGGCGCGGGGTCTGGTCGGCGTACTCGGCCAGGTCGTCGGCGAACTCGTCGGCCAGCAGGTCGAGGAGGTCGGCGACGTTGGCCCGGATGAGGACGTCGACGTCGAGCGTCACGGCGCAGGGCAGACCGGCGACGTACACCGGGCCCGGGACGGGCGCGGGTTCGCCGAGGAGCCAGCGGCCGAGCCTGCGGCGGATTCGGGTGATCGTCATCGGTGATCTCCAGAAGGAAGGGCGGCCGAGGAGAGAGCGGCGCGAAGATCCGCGCACGGGTCGGCAGCCGGAGGCGGGGGCGGGGTCGTGGCGGCGTTGACCGCCCAGCACACGGCCAGCCAGCCCAGGTAGAGCGCGAAGACGAGGAGCAGGAACATCACGACCGCTCACCGCCCGGGAGCGCCAGCGGAAGATCGCGCCGCAACTTGTCGACCGCTGCCCGCGCCGCCGCAGTCACCACGGCCGGGCCGTCCTGCTCCGTCAGCACCACCGGCACCGGGACATCCACGGCCAGCGGCAGCACCTGCGATGGCGCCCCAGCCTCGGCCGCGGCGAACGCGGCGCGAGCCGCCTCAACCGACTCGTCGGACGCCAACCCCGGCGCCAGCGCCGACTCGGTCACCGTGCAGGACGGCTCCGGCTCGACCTCGGCCTCCAGCTCGGCGACCCGCGCCCGCAGCCCGTCCCGCTCCCGCTTCAGCGTTCGGACATCGTTCTCAGCCCGGAGCCGCGCGTCCTGCTCCTCCTGCAACGCCCCGATCAGCCGCTCGTTGGTCTTGAAGACCCCGTTCCGCTGATTACGGAAGGCGTCACGGTCCTTCCGCAGGTGCTCAGTCTCGGCCCGCAAGCGCTCCACGTCCTTGAGCAGAGACCGCGACACCGGATCACGCCGAGCCCGATCCTGGAACCACGCCTCATTCAGCGCATCCCGGTTCTCGTCCACCGCCAGCCACGCCCGGACATCCGCACGCGCCCGCGCCGAGTCCGAATCGGTGACCACGCAGCTCGACTCGTAGTAGCCGTGCGCGTTGTCGAGAACATCGCCCCACTCCTGGCCCTGCATGGACTCGTGGAAGTGAGCGGGCAGCATGTACGAGACGCGGGCCACGTCCGGGATCTGGACGTACACCTGGGTCTGCTTCTCGGCCGGGTGAGCGAAGTCGTAGCTGCCGAGGCTGATGCGGACGTTGATCGTCATGCCGCCACCGCCGCATCCTGCGCAGCCACGCCGTCCAGCAGCGACCAGACGCGCACCGGCACGCTCGACACCACGACCGACGCCGACACGTGCGGGCGCGGGTCCTCGTTCCGATGCGGGCGCGTGCTGACCGTGCCGCCGAGCGCCTCGGCCAGCGCCTCCACGCCCTCACGGGAGTGGTGGAAGTAGACGTCCACGCTCGGCGTGTCCGGCGCGAACAGGTGGCACGTGACCGTCACGTCGTTGGGCACGATCGGGCTGAGGGTGACGATCTGCTCGGCCACTGCCAGGGCCGCGATGTGCCCGCGACGCTGCGTCTCGTCGGCGGTGGGCTGGTGTTCGTTACGATCGATGCTCACGGTGGAGCCTCGCTTTCATGATCTTGGTTGGTGAGGTGAAGCCGTGATGGGGTCGTTCCGGGGTCCAGCCGGTTCGGCCCCGCTTCGGTTGGTCAGGTGCGAGCAGCGCGCCGAGACGGCAGCGGCTTCAGCTCGGCCAGCGGGTGCGGACCCACGGGGCGCAGCCGGGGCGTCTGCTCGGGCTCGTGGTGGAACTGGGCGTCGATCGCCTCAAGGTCGGCGTCGGAGAACGTCACGACGCGGCCCTTCTTCGAGTGCGGCAGCTTCTTGATGTGCCGCCTCAACCAGGACTCCTCGACACGCAACTCTGCCGCCGCCTCCGGGTAGGTCAGACGCCGAGTCATGCGCTCTTCGCCTCTGCGAGTTCCGGCGTGGCCACCGTCGCCGTGCGCTGATCGGGCGCCCAGAGGACCAGAAGGTCCGTACCGATGCGCTTCGAGATCGCTGCCGCCACTTCGGCACTTGCGGTCCGCTGCTCGCCCCTCAGCAACTCGCTGATGAGGCTCGGATGGACGCCGGCGCATTTGGCCAGGTCGCGGACGGTGGTGTGGCTGCCGTCTCCGGTGTGCTTCATGAGGGCGCGGAGCACGGTGGGGTCGTGCAGTCGGAATCGTGGAAGTGCCAAAGCATCCCCCTTGTGCAATGGATCGTCCCTGTGTGGAGATGTTGGAAGCATCGCACGGTGGGGACACTTTGTCTATCTCGCGGGGATGGACAGTTTGTGTGTGTCAGGGGGATGGCCTGATTGGGTCGTGCGCCCTCGTGCGCCCTGGCGCGCTCTCGCTCACTCGGGGACAATCTGTCCCCGACGTGCAACGCGCATGGTGCATGATCAGCATCGCTTAGCTAAGGCTTGACCGACCCTGGTAGACGCGCGCACTCGGGAGACGCGAGATGATGGCCGTTATGGTCGAGGAAACACGAGATCAACTTTCGCGCCTCGTGCGCGATCGCCGAGCCGAGCTGGGCATCAGTCTCGCCAAGGTGGCGCAGGCCAGTGGCGACCCCGACCTGGCCCCCTCGTGGATCAACCGTCTGGAGCACAACCAGCTCAAGGAGATCCCGAACAAGGCGCGACTGGAGGCGCTCGGGCGCGGCCTGCAACTCCCTCCACGGCGGCTAGCCCGTGCGGCCGGTGCCCAATACTGGGGCCTCGCCGAGGAGTACTCGCAAGACGAGTCCGCCCGGGTCATCGTCGATCACCTGGAAGACCTGTCCGGGCCGGAGAAGCGGCAGCTGCAGGCGATGGTCGAAGCCTTCGCGCGGAACCGGCGGCCGGAGCAGTAACTTCTCCGCCTGCCTTGGGGTAGGGCGTTACAGAGAGTGGCTTTTTGTGCGCACCTCTGGTCACTCCTCGCCCGCTGGGTGCATGCTGTGATCACGCCTGGGGGGCGGATGTGAGCTGACAGTAGCCTGCCATCATCGGAGGTTCGAACTGATGTGCGATCCGTGGTGTGTAAGGGGAGGCGAGTTGCTGACTACCGCGCGTGTTGAACGCGTCAGCTATCTGCCCGGCGGCAAGGCCGCGATGGCCTTCGAAAGGGAAGGCGAGCTTGTCTTCAGAGTCTTGGAGAGCGACTTGACCGAGCGGGCCGCCCTCCGGCTGACTCGCCTCATGCAACAAGAGATCGACAGCGGAACCTGGACGCAGAACTGGCCCGGCGATAAGCCGGGCCAGCCTGCTGAGTAGGTCCCTCAGACGCCCACGACACGCAGGCCGCCCGCCGCTGGGGCGGCAGTGTGCATTGCGGCCTCGACGGCGGCTGTGATGTCGCCGTCGAGGGAGCGCACCAGGTGGCCGTACCGGTCCACCGTCGTGCTGATCGACTCATGACCCAAACGGATCTGGATCGCTGGCAGCGGGATGTTCGCCGCGATCAGCCACGCCGCGTGCGAGTGCCGTAGGTCGTGGAGCCGCGGCCGCTTCGGCAGGCCCTTTGCGATCGCCGCTTGGACCGCGGGCAGCCACTTCCGGTTGTAGTAGTTCGCGTGCCGCCAGTGCTTCCCTGTAGGTGTCCGGAACAGAAACGCCTCGGGCGCCTGGCCGGCAGTCAGGCGCCGCGCCACATCGACCTGCGCGGCAGCTAGGGCGACGAGCCGCCGAGCCTTCTTGGTCTTGGGTGGGCCGAGGTAGTAAGCGCCGCCCTCGGCTCCCTTCTTGGCCTTCTTCCACGCGCGTTGGACGCTGGCGGTCGGCGTGGCTGCCCGGAGGTTGATGTCCTTCACCTGGAGTGCGGTGGCCTCGCCCCAGCGCATGCCTGTGCTGACGAGCCAGTCGGCGAGGTCTCGTGCGTCCGGGTCGGTGATCTCGGCGGCGATGCGCTGGTATTCGTCGTGCTCGAGGAACGTCATTTCCTCGTCGACGTGGTCGTCGAGGCGGGGGAGACGGGTGCCCTTGCACGGGTTCGTGGTGCGCAGCTGGGGGGTGGCCTCGACGGCGGCCTGGAAGATGCAGAAGAGGAGCCCGTGCCTGTTCGCGATCGACTTGGGGTCTGCCTTCCGGCGGAGCCATCGGTCGGCGGTGTCTGGGTCCGGCTCGCCCTTCTCCTCAAGGCGCACCCAGTCGGTGATGTCGTCGGACTCCACATTGCAGATGGTCGCTGGAACGACCTGTCCGGATGGCTCGGTGCGCTGGAGCAGGGATAGGTGGATGCGGATCTCGCGGTGGTAGTCCTCGCGGGTGCGGTCGTCGATGCCGGTCAGCCGGTCGACGTACCGAGTGGCGTACTTCACGAACGGCATGTCGCCGGGGACTGCGGGCTTTTCAACGAACCCTTCGCCCTTCACCCAGCCGTACGGCCACTGCTGCCCGTGGGCGTCGACGAGCTTTTTGAATGCCTCGGCCTGGTCCTCGTCGCCGAACTTCTCGGTCTCCCACGATCCGCCGCGGCCGCCCTGGATCCACCGGACTTGATAGATCGCGGAGCCGTCCTTGCGCTCACGCTTCCTGATGGTCGCCATGCAGGGAGAGTAGGAGTGTTTCGGGGGCTCCGTTAGGCCCGCGTTTGGCCCAGATAAATGAAAGATCAGCCGGTGCTGCGTTTCCGCAGGTCACCGGCTGATCATCAAGGGTGAGTAACGGGACTCGAACCCGCGACATCCTGGACCACAACCAGGTGCTCTACCAGCTGAGCTATACCCACCATGACCGGTGCTTTCCGCACCGGCCGAGAAAAAGTGTACAGGGTCCGGAGGGGTGCTCGCTCCCGGCTTTCGGGGAGTCGGGAGCGAGCACCGGGACGGCGGCAGGGTCAGGCGTGCCGGGCGGGCAGGACGTGCTTGGCCGCGATGGCCTTCGCCGTGTCCGAGTCCGGGCCGGGAGCGGGTACGAAGATCGCTTCCCGGTAGTAGCGCAGCTCGGCGATGGACTCGTGGATGTCCGCGAGCGCGCGGTGGTTGCCGTTCTTCTTGGGGCTGTTGAAGTAGGCCCGCGGGTACCAGCGGCGGGCCAGCTCCTTGATCGAGGAGACGTCGACGATCCGGTAGTGGAGGTAGCTCTCGAGCGTCGGCATGTCCCGGAGGAGGAAGCCCCGGTCGGTGCCGACCGAGTTTCCGCACAGCGGGGCCTTGCCGGCCTCGGGGACGTGCTCGCGGATGTAGGCCAGGACCTGGTCCTGGGCGTCCTCGAGCGTGGTCCCGCCCTCGAGCTCGGCGAGCAGGCCGGAGGTGGTGTGCATCTCGCGCACCACCTCGGGCATGGTGACCAGCGCTTCCGCGGGGGGCCGGACAACGATGTCCACTCCGTCGCCCTGGATGTTCAGCTCGGAGTCCGTGACCAGCGCGGCCACCTCGATAAGCGCGTCGTTCGCCAGCGAGAGCCCGGTCATCTCGCAGTCGATCCACACCATGCGATCGTTCATACGCCTCACCCTACGGGGCGTTCCCGCTGGCCGGGCAGGGACGGACGGCTCGGGGCCCGGCCCGCGGCCTGTTCGGGCAGGCGTGGGGCGTAGGCGTCCGACTCCGGTTTGCCAGGATCCGGATGCGGAGCGTGATGGTGGTGCGGAGGGTGCCCCGAGTGGCCGGCGGAGGCGCCGGGCGCGCCCGGCCGCCGCAGCGGCAGGGAGTGGTCGCCGGCGCGGGGTTCGATCACCTCGGCGCGGTCGGGCCGGTCGGCCCGCTCCAGCCGCTCCAGGCGGTCGGGGCGGTCCGGGCGCTCCGCGGGCCCGCCCTGGGGCCTGCGGGCGCGGTACGCGGCCCGGTAGGCGGCCGGGGAGGACCCCAGCTGCCGCCGGAAGTGCCCGCGCAGCGCGACCGGCGAGCGGAAGCCACAGCGCCCCGCGACCTCGTCGACCGAGTAGTCGGAGGTCTCCAGGAGCCGCTGCGCCTGCAGCACCCGCTGGGTGATCAGCCACTGGAGTGGAGCGCTCCCAGTGAGCGAGCGGAACCTGCGGTCGAAGGTCCTGCGGCTCATGTAGGCGCGGGCGGCCAGGGCCTCGACGTCGAACTGCTCGTGCAGATGCTCGAGCGCCCACGCCACCACCTCGGCGAGCGGATCCGCCCCGATCTCCTCTGGTAACGACCTGTCCAGATAGCGCTCCTGCCCTCCGCTGCGGCGCGGCGGGACGACCAGGCGCCTGGCGAGGGCGCCGGCGGCGTCCGCGCCGTGGTCGGTGCGCACGATGTGCAGGCACAGGTCGATCCCGGCGGCGGTGCCCGCCGAGGTCAGTACGTCGCCGTCGTCCACGAAGAGCTCGCGGGGGTCCACATGGACCGACGGATAGCGCTTGGCGAGCGTCGGCGCGTACATCCAGTGGGTGGTCGCCGGGCGGCCGTCCAGCAGCCCGGCGGCGGCCAGTACGAAGGCCCCGGTGCACAGGCCCACGATCCGCGCGCCCTCCTCGTGCGCGCGGCGCAGCGCGTCGAGCGCGGCGGCCGGTGGCGGCTGGGTTATCGACCGCCAGGCCGGTACGACGACGGTGCCGGCCCGGGAGAGTGCCTCCAGGCCGTATGGTGCGGTCAGTTCCAGTCCGCCAGTCGTTCGCAGTGGCACATCTTCGCCCGCGCACACCAGAAGTCGGTACCGAGGGACTCCGGCGTCCTGCCGGTCGATACCGAAGACGGAGAGCGGGATGGAGCTTTCGAAGATGGGGCCGCCGCTGAACAGCAGCACCGCGACGATTTCTCGTCGCCGGCGTCCGGAGAGCTTGCGCGAGGTCTCCGGTACGGTCGTGGAGTCCTGGCTCATGGCACTAAGCCCCCCTCGGTGGTCGCGTCCTCTCGGTCCTGCACGTTTCCCCTCGGTCCTGAACGGTTCCCCCGCCGGTCATGGCCAAGATCGAATCTACTGTGTCGCGTGTGGTCGCCGTGACCAGTTCACCACCCGCCACTATGTCGACATGACAACTTGGCGCGAAGCATTCGATCACGAAGCGTTGCACTCGTAGCCCTCGCTGTGAAGTACGCCTTGTGCGGACACCCACTTCCCGTAGGGGGTACGTGCGCTCCGGACCCCTTTCCACGCTGGCCGGACGGGTGTTGAGCACGGCGTTTGCCAAGGAAAGAACTGTGGTCGGAAGTTGGCTGAAAACAAGCGGGCGCAGACGTACGGATGGGTCATACGACCGGCGTACGTGCCGCTCGTACTTCTTGAGGGGCCGAGCGGCCGTCGTCATGGCTTGAGCGGCGCTATAGCGGCGCTCCATCGACGCTGAGTGCGCGGAGCGCTACGCACCGCTTCCCCGGCTCCGGGCCCTTTCCGGTTCGGTCCTCAGACGCGGCGGCCGCCCCGGTGCGCGCCGATCCCCGTACGGCCGTGGCGGCCCCGGTGCGGGCTGACGCCGTCCGAGTCCAGCCGGGCCGCGGTGCGCTCGGAGTGGCGCAGCAGGGCGCGGCTGGCGGCCGTCACGGCGGCGAGGCCCGCGGCGGCCCCCAGGGCGGCCCCGAAGGGCAATCCGCACATGAGCAGGACGACGGGGACCACGGCGCAGCTGAAGGCCGCCCAGCGGATCACCTCGCTCACCGCGTCGCTAGCGGGGGCCTGGACCTGGGCTCGAGGGGGGCTCGGAACGTGGGGCCGTCCGGGTGCCCCGGCCC
>NZ_JAAAYH010000183.1:0-16953 GCF_018035285.1 Streptomyces sp. MK37H
GGTATGGCTCGACGGCGACTTTGAAGCGAACCAGACGTGATAGCGCAACAGCACGACGCGAGCGGCGCGCACTTCGCCTTCACCGACCGGTGGGGCGGGGTGAGCGCCGCTCCGTATGAGGAGCTCAACCTCGGCGGGGCGGTCGGCGACGACCCCCAGGCCGTACGGACCAACCGCGAGCTGGCCGCCAAGGCGATGGGCCTGGACCCGGCGGCGGTCGTCTGGATGAACCAGGTGCACGGCCGGGATGTCGTGGTGGTCGACGGACCGTGGTCGGACGACGAGATCCCGGCGGTGGACGCGGTGGTGACGCGGCGTCGGGGCCTCGCCCTGGCCGTCCTCACCGCCGACTGCACCCCGGTGCTGCTGGCCGATCCGGTGGCCGGGATCGTCGGCGCCGCCCACGCCGGCCGGCCGGGACTGGTCGCCGGAGTGGTCCCGGCGGTGGTGAAGGCGATGACCGAACAGGGCGCCGAGCCCGCCCGGATCGTCGCCCGCACCGGTCCCGCGGTCTGCGGCCGCTGCTACGAGGTCCCCGCGGACATGCGCGCCGGTGTCGCCGAGACGGTGCCGGAGGCGTGGGCCGAGACCAGCTGGGGTACCCCCGCCGTGGATGTGGCGGCCGGTGTGCGGGCCCAACTGGCGCGCGCGGGTGTGCGGATGGAGGAGATGGATGGACAATCTCACATCTGCACCCTGGAGTCGGCAGACCACTTCTCGTACCGGCGCGACCGCACCACGGGGCGGCTCGCGAGCTATGTCTGGTTGGGCTGAGCTGTGACGGATCGCAAGGCGGAACTGGCCGCGAATCTGGCCCGGGTGGAGGAACGTATCTCTGCCGCCTGTGCCGGGGCCGGTCGCAAGCGCGAAGAGGTGACCCTGACCGTGGTCACCAAGACATATCCGGCGAGCGATGTCCGTTTGCTCGCGGAACTCGGC
Organism: Streptomyces sp. MK37H; assembly: GCF_018035285.1. NCBI lineage: Bacteria > Bacillati > Actinomycetota > Actinomycetes > Kitasatosporales > Streptomycetaceae > Streptomyces > Streptomyces sp. MK37H. The sequence continues at coordinate 940 of NZ_JAAAYH010000183.1, forward strand.
GTACGGCATGTCGCCGAGAACCGCGACCAGGAGGCCGCCCCCAAAGCCGCGGAATGCGCGGATCTGCCATTGATCTGGCACTTTGTCGGGCAATTGCAGACCAATAAGGTGCGTTCCGTATCGAGTTATGTCGATGTGGTGCAATCTGTCGATCGCAAGCGATTGGTCGACGCGCTCTCCCGTGCGGCTGTGGGGGCCGCGCGGGAGTTGGGTGTCTTGATCCAGGTCGCGCTCGACGTGGACTCCAGTGACCGGGGAGAGCGCGGAGGGGTGGGACCGGACGGAGTGGAACGGCTCGCCGAGTCCGTGGTCGAGGCCGAAGGGCTCCGGCTCGACGGTCTGATGACCGTCGCCCCGCTGACGGGTCCCTACGAGGGGCGGCCGCGGGCGGCGTTCGACCGGCTGATGGAAATCTCATCCCGCCTGCGCGTGGCGCATCCGGCTGCGAACATGGTCTCGGCGGGGATGAGCTCGGACCTCGAGGAAGCGGTGGCGGCGGGGGCGACACATGTGCGCGTCGGCACTGCGGTACTCGGAGTCCGACCCAGGCTCCGGTAACGTCGCGAAGAAGTCGGACCACAGCAGAAAATATGGTCATTCCCGTCAAAAGGCGGGCGGGCCACGTGGATCCATGGCATCCGGTGGCGGAGCCGATCCACCACAGAGCGGAGGACGCAGAAAATGGCCGGCGCGATGCGCAAGATGGCGGTCTACCTCGGCCTCGTGGAGGACGATGGGTACGACGGCCGGGGATTCGACCCCGACGACGAGTTCGAGCCCGAGCCGGAGCCCGAGCGGGAGCGGGACCGCCGGCGGCATCAGGTGGTGGAGACCGAACCGCGGCCGGAAAGGGGCGAATCTGTGCGAGTCGTCCACCCTCCCGCACAACGCGAACCGGCCCCACTTGCGGTGGAAACCGGGCGACCCGCGCGAATTGCCCCCGTGGCGTCCATCACACCTGAACGTCAGAACTTGGAGAAGAACGCGCCAGTGATCATGCCCAAGGTCGTGTCCGAGCGGGAGCCGTACCGCATCACCACACTGCACCCCCGGACCTACAACGAGGCCCGTACTATCGGGGAACACTTCCGTGAGGGCACTCCCGTGATCATGAATCTGACGGAGATGGACGACACGGACGCGAAGCGACTTGTCGACTTTGCGGCCGGTCTGGTGTTCGGTCTCCATGGGAGCATTGAGCGGGTGACGCAGAAGGTGTTCCTGTTGTCTCCTGCTAACGTCGATGTCACGGCGGAGGACAAGGCCCGTATCGCAGAGGGCGGGTTCTTCAACCAGAGCTGAGACGCAAAAACGGCAAACCGGCAACACCGAGTCATCCGAGGCCGAAAGGCCGAGTACGAACCAGGGGAGAGGGACGCGCGGGATGGGCATCGCACTACAGGTGATCTACATCGCGCTCTACTGCTACCTGATCGTGCTGATCTTCAGGCTCGTGATGGACTACGTCTTCCAGTTCGCGCGCTCGTGGCAACCCGGTAGGGCGATGGTGGTCATCCTCGAGGCCACCTACACTGTGACCGATCCGCCACTCAAGCTGCTGCGGCGGTTCATCCCGCCGTTGCGTCTCGGGGGTGTGGCGCTCGACCTGTCCTTCTTCGTGCTGATGATCATCGTCTGGATCCTGATCACCGTCGTGAGCAATTTTGCGAGCAGGGTGTGAACGATACGGTCTTGCCGATTGCCGACGACTACGTTGAGGTGAAGTAGAGATGCCGTTGACCCCCGAGGACGTGCGGAACAAGCAGTTCACGACCGTCCGCCTCCGAGAAGGCTATGACGAGGACGAGGTCGATGCCTTCCTCGACGAGGTCGAAGCCGAACTGACCCGGCTGTTGCGGGAGAACGAGGACCTGCGCGCCAAGCTGGCCGCCGCGACCCGTGCCGCGGCCCAGAGCCAGCAACAAGGCATGCGCAAGCCTCCCGAACAGCAGGAGCGGCCAGGCGCACCTGTGCCCGCCGCCATATCTGGACCGCCGCAGCCGGTGCCGCCCGGCCAGCAGCAGATGGGTGGCCCGCCCCAACTCCCGGGCGGAGCCCCGCAGCTGCCGGCCGGCCCGATGGGCCAGAACGGCCCCGGGCCGATGCAGCAGGGCGGTCCCGGTCCGATGCAGCAGGGCGGACCCGGCCCGATGGGCCAGAACGGTCCGATGGGCCAGAACGGTCCCATGGGTCCCGGCGGCCCCATGGGTGGCCCGATGGGCGGTCCCGGTGGCCCGGGTGGCCCCGGCGGTCCTGGCGGCCCCGGTGGCCCGCAGCTGCCGCAGCCGGGGCAGGGCCCGGGCGGCGACAGCGCCGCGCGCGTGCTCTCGCTCGCGCAGCAGACCGCCGACCAGGCGATCGCGGAGGCCCGTTCCGAGGCCAACAAGATCGTCGGCGAGGCCCGTAGCCGCGCCGAGGGCCTGGAGCGGGACGCCCGCGCCAAGGCCGACGCGCTGGAGCGGGACGCGCAGGAGAAGCACCGTGTCGCGATGGGCTCCCTGGAGTCCGCTCGCGCCACGCTCGAGCGCAAGGTCGAGGACCTGCGCGGCTTCGAGCGCGAGTACCGCACGCGGCTGAAGTCGTACCTGGAGAGCCAGCTGCGCCAGCTGGAGAACCAGGCCGACGACTCGCTCGCCCCGCCGCGCACCCCGGCGACCGCCTCGTTGCCGCCGTCCCCCTCGATGAGCGGCTCCATGGCCTCGGCCGGCGCCGGCACGATGGGTGGCCACACGATGGGTGGCAACCAGTCCATGGGCGGCCACAACCAGAACGGCGGAGCGCCGTCCTACGGTGGCCAGCAGCAGATGTCTCCCGCGATGACCCAGCCGATGGCACCGGTGCGGCCGCAGAGTCCGCAGCCGATGCAGCAGGCGCCCAGCCCGATGCGGGGCTTCCTCATCGACGAGGACGACAACTGACGCGGGCCGCGTAAGCGCGGAGCGTTCGGCAATCGCAAGGGCCGGGTCCCAGGAGCCTCCTCCTGGGACCCGGCCCTTTGCCATGCGCGCTGGCCGCGGGGGCTTTTCCCCTACCCGCCCCTTCCCGTAACCGGGGCTCCGCCCCGGGCCCCGGTCCTCAATCGCCGGACGGGCTGAAATCAGCCCGTCCGGCGACTGAGGACACGCCGGTTGGGGTTACGCCTTGCGGAGGCGGAAGGTGAGGCCCAGGGGGGCGTCCTCGAAGGGGTCGCCGTAGGCGGCATCGGCCTCGCCCGCCGCGAAGTCCGTCGCGAGGACCTCGTCCGCGATCAGCTCGGCGTGGTCGGCAAGGGCCTGACGCAGCTCCTCGTCGGCCGACTGCCACCGCAGCGCGATCCGGTCGGCCACATCCAGCCCGCTGTTCTTACGGGCCTCCTGGATCAGCCGGATCGCGTCACGGGCGAGACCCGCGCGCCGCAGCTCCGGGGTGATCTCCAGGTCGAGGGCGACCGTGGCGCCCGCGTCGGAGGCGACGGACCAGCCCTCGCGCGGGGTCTCGGTGATGATGACCTCGTCGGGGGAGAGGGCGACCGTCTCGCCGTCCACCACGACCGACGCGTTGCCCTCGCGCAGCGCGACCGACAGCGCGGCCGCGTCGGCCTCCGCGATCGCCTTGGCGACCGGCTGGGTGCCCTTGCCGAAGCGCTTGCCCAGGGCGCGGAAGTTGGCCTTCGCGGTCGTGTCGACCAGCGAGCCGCCCACCTCGCTCAGCGACGCCAGCGAGGAGACGTTCAGCTCCTCCTCGATCTGCGCGCGCAGCTCGGCGCCGAGGGTTTCGAAGCCGGAGGCGGCGACCAGCGCGCGCGACAGCGGCTGGCGCGTCTTCACCCCGGACTCCGCGCGGGTCGCGCGCCCCAGCTCCACCAGGCGCCGCACGAGCGCCATCCGCTCCGAGAGGGCCGGGTCGATCATCGACCGGTCCGGCTCCGGCCAGGTGGTCAGGTGCACGGAGGCGGGGGCCTCCGGGGACACCGGGACGACCAGGTCCTGCCAGACCCGCTCGGTGATGAAGGGCACCAGGGGCGCCATCAGCCGGGTGACCGTCTCGACGACGTCGTGCAGGGTGCGCATCGCGGCCGCGTCGCCCTGCCAGAAGCGGCGGCGCGAGCGGCGCACGTACCAGTTGGACAGGTCGTCGACGAAGGCCGACAGCAGCTTTCCGGCGCGCTGGGTGTCGTACGCCTCCAGGGACTCGGTGACCTGCTCGGTGAGCGTGCCCAGCTCGCCCAGCAGCCAGCGGTCCAGCAGCGGCCGCTCGGCCGGGGCCGGATCGGCCGCGGACGGCGCCCAGCCCGAGGTGCGGGCGTACAGCGCCTGGAAGGCCACCGTGTTCCAGTAGGTGAGCAGCGTCTTGCGCACGACCTCCTGGATGGTGCCGTGGCCAACCCGGCGGGCCGCCCACGGCGAGCCGCCCGCGGCCATGAACCAGCGCACCGCGTCCGCGCCGTGCTGATCCATCAGCGGGATCGGCTGAAGGATGTTGCCCAGGTGCTTGGACATCTTCCGGCCGTCCTCGGCCAGGATGTGACCGAGGCAGACCACGTTTTCATACGAGGACTTGTCGAAGACGAGCGTGCCGACCGCCATCAGCGTGTAGAACCAGCCGCGGGTCTGGTCGATGGCCTCGGAGATGAACTGCGCCGGGTAGCGCCGCTCGAAGAGCTCCTTGTTGCGGTACGGATAGCCGTACTGCGCGAAGGGCATCGAGCCCGAGTCGTACCAGGCGTCGATGACCTCGGGCACCCGCTCGGCCGTCAGCGAGCAGCCGTCGGCGGTGCAGGTGAAGGTGACCGCGTCGATGTACGGCCGGTGCGGGTCCAGACCGCTCTGGTCGGTGCCGGTCAGCTCGGAGAGCTCGGCCAGGGAGCCGACGCAGGTGAGATGGGACTCGGCGCAGCGCCAGATGGGCAGCGGGGTGCCCCAGTAGCGGTTCCGCGACAGCGCCCAGTCGATGTTGTTATTGAGCCAGTCGCCATAGCGACCGGTCTTGACCGACTCGGGATACCAGTTGGTCTTCTCGTTCTCCCGCAGCAGCGCGTCCTTGATCGCGGTGGTGCGGATGTACCAGGACGGCTGGGCGTAGTAGAGCAGCGCGGTGTGGCAGCGCCAGCAGTGCGGGTAGCTGTGCTCGTACGGCACATGCCGGAACAGCAGCCCGCGCTCCTTGAGATCCGCCGTCAGCGCCTCGTCGGCCTTCTTGAAGAACTGGCCGCCGACCAGGTCCAGGCCCTCCTCGAAGGTGCCGTCCGGGCGGACCGGGTTGACCACCGGCAGCCCGTAGGCCCGGCAGGTCAGCAGGTCGTCCTCACCGAAGGCGGGGGACTGGTGGACCAGACCGGTGCCGTCCTCGGTCGTCACATAGTCGGCGTTGACGACGAAGTGGGCGTCGGGGATCTCCACCAGCTCGAAGGGGCGCCGATAGCCCCAGCGCTCCATCTCGGCCCCGGTGAAGGACTCGCCGGTGACCGTCCAGCCCTCGCCGAGCGCCTTCTCGACCAGCGGCTCGGCGACGACCAGCTTCTCCTCGCCGTTGGTGGCGACCACATAACGCACCTGCGGGTGCGCGGCCACGGCGGTGTTGGAGACCAGGGTCCACGGCGTGGTCGTCCACACCAGCAGCGCCGCCTCGCCGGCCAGCGGGCCCGAGGTCAGCGGGAAGCGTACGAAGACCGAGGGGTCGACGACCGTCTCATAGCCCTGGGCCAGCTCGTGGTCGGACAGCCCGGTGCCGCAGCGCGGGCACCAGGGGGCGACGCGGTGGTCCTGGACCAGCAGCCCCTTGTTGAAGATCTCCTTCAGGGACCACCACACCGACTCGATGTAGCCGGGGTTCATGGTCCAGTACGCGCCGTCGAGGTCGGTCCAGAACCCCATCCGGGTGGTGAGCTCGGCGAAGGCGTCGGTGTGCCGGGTGACGGACTCCCGGCACTTGGCGTTGAACTCGGCGATGCCGTACGCCTCGATGTCCTTCTTACCGTTGAAGCCCAGCTCCTTCTCGACCGCCAGCTCGACCGGCAGGCCGTGGCAGTCCCAGCCCGCCTTACGGTCGACGTGGTAGCCCCGCATGGTGCGGAAGCGCGGGAAGACGTCCTTGAAGACGCGGGCCTCGATGTGGTGGGCGCCCGGCATGCCGTTCGCGGTCGGGGGGCCCTCGTAGAAGACCCACTCGGGCCGCCCCTCGGACTGCTCGAGGCTACGGGCGAAGATCTTGTTCTCCCGCCAGAAGTCGAGCACGGCGTGCTCGAGGGCGGGCAGGTCGACCTGGGCGGGCACCTGGCGGTACTGCGGCGTCATCGGGGCTCTTCTTCCTCCGGCGGACACGTGCTCTTCCGTTTCCGTCGGAGGGACGAGAGCCTTGCGCTCCCGCGGTACCACCCTCCTTGACCGGCAGCAGCTGGCTCCCGGCCCCCTCATTGGGATCGCGATGCCGGTTCTACTGACCCAGGGCGGGCGTTCTTCCGGCGGCTCCGGGGTGATCCTTCACATCGCGCTCGCCCCCGGGCTCACACCGTCCCCGGGTCGCTCTGGGCCGCCTACGACGCTACTCGTCCCCATCCACGCCTTTCGCTGCGCCCCAGTGTACGGGGCTGAGGAGGCCGGGGCCGACCGAATATGGCACTGCGCCGAGTGGGGGACGGCCGGCTCCGGGGACTGACCCGAATGGCCAGACGCCGGGCGCCGCGATCAGGGACATCACGCTGGGTCACCTCCGGGTGCCGGATTTCGGACGGATTACCGGGCGTGGAGTGGGGCACAACGGTGGAGACCGGATTGTCGTCCGGACAAGCCGGGCGAATCGGGCGGCGTGCCCCGTTGCCGCCCGCTCGGAGTCGATTTATCGTTCCGGAACGATTCGCGCGCAAGATCACAATATGTGAAGGGGCCGCGGCCATGGTGGCGAGAAAGACCACCGTGCAGAAGAGCACGGCGAAGGCGACGAAGGCCGCGCCCGGCAAGAAGAGCGCCTCGGGCAAGAAGGCCGTCAACAAGACCGCGGCACCCGGCAGGGCCGCCGCGCAAGGCGCCGCCAAGGCGGCGAAGAAGAGCGCACCGAAGAAGAAGTCGGAGACGCCCGCCAAGAAGGCCGCGCCCGCCGACAAGGCGGTGCCCGCGAAGAAGACGGGAGCCAGGAAAGTGGTTGCGAAGAAGACCTCGGGTGGTGCGCCGACGAACAAGAAGGCCACGACGACCGCGCCGCCCCTGCCCAAGGCCCGTGCGGCGGGCGCCCCCGTCGACCCCGGCGAGCTCGCGGTCCGCCCGGGCGAGGACCCCTGGTCGGCCGTGGAGGTGGACGAGGCGCGCGCCGGGCTGCTGGCCGAGGCCGGCCGGCTGCGCACCGAGATCCTCGCCTCCGAGGAGGCGATCACCGGGCTGATGCGCGATTCCGGTGACGGCGCGGGCGATGACCAGGCCGACACCGGCACCAAGAACATCACCCGCGAGCATGAGATGGCCCTGGCCGGAAACGCCCGCGAGATGCTGTTGCAGACCGAGCGGGCCCTGGATCGGCTGGACACCGGGACGTACGGGCGGTGCGAGAGCTGTGGCAACCCGATCGGCAAGGCGCGGATGCAGGCGTTCCCCCGGGCCACGCTGTGCGTCGAGTGCAAGCAGCGTCAGGAGCGGCGCTGACGCCCGTACGCGTGTGCCGTACCCTCGTCCCTCACAGGGGGAGACAGGCTCACGAGGTTGAGGGACTCACGTGACAGAGGCGGAGCAGGCCATCGGTACGCCGGACGCGGGGAAGGCGGAGGGAGCCGCCGGGACCAACGCCGCCGGATCCGGTGAGGCCGTGGCGGGCAGGGGGAAGCGGCGCGTCGGGGTGCTCCTCGCGGTCGCGGCGCTGGCCTATCTGATCGATCTGACCAGCAAGCTGGCCGTGGTCGCCAAGCTGGAGCACCACGCTCCGGTCGAGGTGCTCGGCACCTGGCTGCAGTTCGAGGTGATCCGCAACCGGGGGGCGGCGTTCGGCTTCGGCGAGGCCATGACCATCGTCTTCACGGTGATCGCGGTCGGCGTCATCGTGGTGATCGCGCGGCTGGCCCGCAAGCTCCACAGCCTGCCCTGGGCCATCGCGCTCGGGCTGCTGCTCGGCGGCGCCTTCGGCAATCTCACCGACCGGATCTTCCGGGCGCCCGGGGATTTCCAGGGGGCGGTCGTGGACTTCATCGCGCCCTCCCACTTCGCGGTCTTCAACCTCGCCGATTCGGCCATCGTGTGCGGCGGCTTCCTGATCGTGATCCTGTCCTTCCGCGGTCTGGACCCGGACGGCACGGTCCACAAGGACTGAGGTGGGCTGACGCCGGTCCGGCCCTGGAAGGGTCCGGGCGGCCGGTATCCGACGGGCGTACGAACCGGTGCTCCCGGTCCGGCATACTCGTCGGGTGAGTACGATTCCCGAGATCCGCACCCTGCCCGTACCGGATGGTCTGGAGGGCGAGCGCGTCGATGCCGCGATCGCCCGCATGTTCGGTTTCTCCCGGACCAAGGCGGCCGAGCTGGCCGCCGCCGGAAAGGTGCAGCTCGACGGCAGCGTCGCCGGGAAGTCCGACCGGGTCTCCGGGGGCGCCTGGCTCGAGGTCGAGATGCCGCAGGCCGCGCCGCCGGTGCGGATCGTCGCCGAGCCCGTCGAGGGCATGGACATCGTGCACGACGACGAGGACATCGTGGTCGTCTCCAAGCCGGTCGGCGTCGCTGCCCACCCCAGCCCCGGCTGGAGCGGCCCCACCGTGATCGGCGGGCTCGCCGCCGCCGGCTTCCGCGTCTCCACCTCGGGCGCAGCCGAGCGACAGGGGATCGTGCACCGGCTGGACGTCGGCACCTCCGGGCTGATGGTCGTCGCCAAGTCCGAGCTCGCGTACTCCGTGCTCAAGCAGCAGTTCCGCGAGCGCACCGTGGACAAGCGCTACCACGCGCTGGTCCAGGGCCACCCGGACCCGCTGAGCGGCACCATCGACGCCCCGATCGGCCGCCATCCCCAGCACGACTACAAGTGGGCGGTGACCGCGGACGGCAAGCCGAGCGTCACCCACTACGACCTCATCGAGGCGTTCCGGGCCGCGAGCCTGCTGGACATCAAGCTGGAGACCGGCCGCACCCACCAGATCCGGGTGCACATGGCGGCCCACCGCCACCCCTGCGTCGGCGACCTCACCTACGGCGCGGATCCGACGCTCGCCAAGCGGCTGAAGCTGACCCGGCAATGGCTGCACGCCGTGCGGCTCGGCTTCGAGCACCCCGCGCACGGCGGATGGGTCGAGTTCGAAAGCGCCTACCCGGACGATCTGCGCGGGGCGCTGGACATCGTGAAGGCGGAGAGCGCGTGATCGAGGTCGTGGCCGACGGGGACCTGTCCGGCTGCTTCGCGGTCCGCCGCGAGGTCTTCGTGGTGGAGCAGCGGATCCCCGAGGAGGAGGAGATGGACGCGTACGACGCGCACGCCGTCCACCTCCTGGCCACCGACGACGGGGGCCGCCCGGTGGGCACCGTCCGCTTCCTGCACGGCGCGGCCGCGGACAAGAAGTACGGCCACGCCGGTGTCGACGGCGCCACCACCGCCGTGCTCGGCCGCCTCGCGGTGGCCAGGGCCGCGCGGGGCACGGGGCTGGGGGCCGACCTGGTCCGGGCCGTCGAGGCGGAGGCCCGCCGGCGCGGTCTGGCCGAGGTCTATCTGGAGTCCCAGACCCATGCGCTCGGCTTCTACGAGCGGCTGGGCTACGAGGCGTTCGGCCCCGAGTTCGACGAGGGCAGCGGCATCCCGCACCGCGCGATGCGACGGTCGTTGTAGCGACCTGCCACCGGCTTCACCGCGAGCGCGGGGAGTCCTTGCGCAGCCCGTCCTCGAAGCGGGCGAAGTGGTCGTGGCGCTCACGGCGGCGCTCGCTCTCCAGCAGCGCCTGCGGGGCCTGGGCTGCCGGGGCGGTGGCGATGCGCGGCAGGGCGTACGGATGGGCGTCCCGCAGCCATGTGATCATCTTCTCGCGCACCTCGCAGCGTACGGTCCACGCGTCGTCCGGGTCCCGCGCCGTGATGAGCGCCCGCACCAAGATGGTGCTCGGGGTGGTGTCCGTCACCACCAGGTTCCAGTCCCGGCCGTCCCAGGCCGGGGACTTCCTTACGATCTCGCGCAGGTGCTCCCGCATCTCCTCGATCGGCGCGGTGTGATCCAGGTGGAAGTAGACCGTGGCCACCTTCTGGGTGCCGCCCCGCGACCAGTTCTCGAACGGCTTGTTGGTGAAGTACGACACCGGCATGGTGATCCGGCGCTCATCCCAGGTCCGTACGGACAGGAAGGTCAGCGTGATCTCCTCGACCGTGCCCCATTCGCCGTCCACGACGACCGTGTCGCCGATCCGCACCATGTCGCCGAAGGCGATCTGCAGCCCCGCGAAGAGGTTCCCCAGGGTGGACTGGGCGGCCACACCGGCGACCACCCCGAGGATTCCGGCGGAGGCCAGCATGGAGGTGCCGACCGTGCGCATCGTCGGGAAGGTCAGCAGCATGGCGGAGGCCGCCACCACGCCGACGATCGCGGCCACCACCCGTTGGATCAGCGTCACCTGGGTGCGCACCCGGCGCACCCGCGCGGGGTCGTGCGCGCTGGAGGAGGCGTAGCGGAAGTAGGAGGACTCCACCACGGCCGAGGAGACCCGCACCATGAGCCATGCCGTGGCCGCGATGAGCACCAGCGCGAGCAACTGGCCGATCGCCGACCCGTGCGCCTGGACGACCCTCGCCTCGGTCTTGTCGTACGAGCCGCTCAGCAACGCCGTGCACACCGTCACCTGAAGAGGGAGCCGGCAGCGGCGCAGATGGCCCCACAGGGGGGTTTCGGGATGCCTGGCATCGACCCTCCGCAGCAGCCAGTCGACGGCCCAGCCGATGAACAGCGTGATGGCCAGTGAGCCGCCGATGACGATGAGCGGACGCAGCACGTCCTCCATGGACACCTACCTCATCCTTCCCCAGGGGAGACTCCAGGGTGCCCTGTCCCGCCTTCCCCGGATCGGGTGTCCTCAGACTGTGACTGGCACGATAGGAGGGGGCGATCCACGGAAAGTGAAACGGGAAGGAAAGTGACGGCGGTGGCCGATACCTCGACGATTGTGCTGTTCCACTCCGCGTACGGGCTGCGGCCCGCCGTGCACGAGGCGGCCGACCGGCTGCGCGCGGCCGGGCATGAGGTGGTCGTGCCGGACCTGTACGAGGGGGAGACCGCCGAGACCGTCGAGGACGGCATGGTGATCAAGGAGCGGATCGGCCGCGACGAGCTGCTGAAACGGGCCATCACCGCCGCCGCGCCGTACTCGGACCGCGGACTGGTCTACGCCGGGTTCTCGCTCGGCGGCTCCCTGGCGCAGAACCTGGCGCTGGCCGATGACAAGGCGCGCGGACTGCTCCTGCTGCACGGCACCTCGGACATCGCCGACGACGCCGCGGCCGACGACCTGCCGGTGCAGCTGCATGTGGCCGACCCCGACCCGTTCGAGCCGCACGACTGGCTCAACGCCTGGTATCTGCGGATGCGGCGGGCCGGTGCCGATGTGGAGGTCTTCCGCTACGGCGGGGCCGGGCACATCTTCACCGACCCCGAGCTGCCGGACTACGACAAGGAGGCCGCCGAGGCCACCTGGCGGGTGGCACTCGGCTTCCTGGCGAGCCTCTGAGCCTTGACGCACGGGTGCGTCTTCAGCTCACGGGTGAATTTTCAACGCACGGGCGCGTCGGCGCGCTCGATCTTCTGGCTGCCCGCCTGGGTGCGGTACGACCGCGTCCAGTTGCTCGTGGCGTGCGGATCGGTCCGGTCGGAGACGGTGTAGTAGTCCATCTGGGCCCGCCGCGGGGTGACATCGAGCACGCCGTAGCCGTGCGAGTCCATGTCCACCCACTTCACATGGCGGTTGGCGGCCCTGATCGCGGCGGCCGCGGCCAGGGACACCGTCTGCGGCGCCACATGGAGCAGATCGTCGAGGTTGTCGGAGGTCACCGAGGTGACCACGAACTCGGTCGCGGCCGACCGGGAGAGCGGATAGGTGGCGGCCTTCACCGGTACGTCGTTGGCCCACGCCATATGGATGTCACCGGTGAGGAAGACCGTGTTGCCGATTCCGTGGTCGGTGAGGTGGGCGAGCAGCTCGCGCCGGTCGTCCGTGTAGCCGTCCCACTGGTCGGTGTTGATGGCCAGCCCGCCCTTGGGCAGCCCGAGCAGCTCGGCCAGCGGGCCCAGCAGCTCGGCGGGGAGGGCCCCGAAGGCGACCGGTGAGATCATCACCGAGTTGCCCACCAGCCGCCAGGTGGTGTCCGAGGCGGTCAGGCCCGACTTCAGCCAGTCGAGCTGGGCGCGCCCGGTCAGGGTGCGCTCCGGGTCGTCCACGTCCCCGCTGCCGGTGGCCGCCTGCTGGGAGCGGAACGAGCGCAGATCGAGCAGGTGCAGATCGGCGAGGCTGCCGTAGCGCAGCCGCCGGTAGGTGGTGCCCTGGGTGGAGGGGCGCACCGGCATCCACTCGAAGTACGCCTGCTTGGCGGCGGCCACCCGCTGGGCCCACGCCCCCTCGGTGCCGGGGGTGTGGTTCTCCGCGCCGCCGGACCAGGCGTCGTTGGCGAACTCGTGGTCGTCCCAGATCGCGATCAGGGGGAGCGCGGCGTGCAGCGCCTGGGCGTCGGGGTCGGTCTTGTAGTTCCCGTGCCGGACGCGGTAGTCGGCGAGCGTGACGATCTCGTGGGTGGGGGCGTGCGGGCGGACGACGTACCTGGCCTCCGGGTACTCGCCGCTCTCGTACTCGTAGATGTAGTCGCCCAGATGGAGCACCGCGTCCAGGTCGGTGCGGGCGGCCAGATGGCGGTACGGGGAGAACCAGCCCGCCTCCCAGTTGGCGCAGGAGACCACGCCGAAGCGCACCCCGTCGGTCGGGGCGTCGTGCGCGGGGGCGGTGCGGGTACGCCCCACGGGGGAGCGGACGCCGCCGTCCACGCCGAAGCGGTAGAAGTAGCCGGTGGCGGGCCGCAGCCCGCGCACATCGGCCTTGACGGTGTGGTCGGTGTCGGCGGCGGCCTTGACGGTGCCGCGGGCGACGACCGAGCGGAAGTCCCGGTCCTCGGCGACCTCCCAGGTCACCTCGACGGCGGGGCCCAGCCCCGAGCCGGGCACGGCGTCGGGGGCGGGCGTGATACGGGTCCACAGCAGGATCCCGTCGGGCAGCGGGTCGCCCGAGGCGACGCCGTGCAGGAAGGCGGGCCCGGAGGCGGCGGTGGCGGTGGGGCCCGGGACGAGGGGCAGCAGGGCGGCGGCGGCCGCCGCGGCCGTGACGGCGCTTCGGCGCGATATGTGGAGGTCGGTCACGGCCGAGGAGATTACTGACAAGTAGCCCGCGGGGACAGGGGGCTTGGGCGATGTTCGCCCACCCGTCGCCGCCAGGTCACCGGCGCCGTCGTCGCCCGGTCACCGCCCGGGCCGCCGGGTCACCGCCCGGGCCGCTGGGTCACCGCCACCGCCGCCGGGTCATAACGCCGTCGGCGGGCGCGCCCTGGGGCACGCCCGCCGACCCGGCCGGGGAGGGCCGGACGCTACTTCTTGAGCTCCTTCTGGACGAGCGGGGTGAACTGGTCCGGGGTCATCGGCGGGTTGTCGCCCACCAGGAGCTTCTTCCCGTTCAGCTTGAAGGACGGGGTGCCGGTGATGTCCTTGGTGTCGTTGAACGTCTTGGACATGGCCAGCGCCCACCGGTCGTAGGTGCCGTTCTTCACGGCCTTCTCGAACGCCGTGTTGCCCTTCAGCTCCTTGACCTGCTGGGCGACGTCGATCAGCTTCTGGTCGTTCGCGAAGGCGTCATCGGTCTCCTCCGGGTGGTTCTTCGGCGCGTACAGCGCCTCCTTGTAGTCCAGGAACGCCTGCGGACTGACATTGAGGGCCGCGCCGAGCGCGCTCAGCGCGTTCTTCGACCCGGCGCCGGGCCGCCGCTTGTCGTCGTCGAGGAAGGTGCCCATGGTGAACTGCGCCTTGTAGGTGCCGTCCTTCATGTCCTTGAGCACGGTCGGGCCGGTGTACTTCTCGAACTGGGCACAGACCGGGCAGCGCATGTCCTCGTAGACGTGCAGGGTGTTCTTGGCCTTCTTGTCGCCGATGACGACCGTCGTGCCCTGGGGGCCGGTGGCGTTGGCGGGCTTGGCGAACGTCTTCTTCTCGGCCGCCGCCCGCCACTTCTGGTTGGCGTCGTCGGAGTTCATGTTGGTGACGGCGTAGCCGATGCCGCCGGCTATCGCGAGGACCGCGACGACCGCGCCGCCGACGAACAGCTGGCGCCGCATCCGGTCCTTCTTGGCCTGGCGCTCGCGCTCGGCGCGCAGCCGTTCGCGCGCGGCCTGCTTGTTCTGCTGGCTGTTGCGGTTGCTCATGATGGTTCGATCTCCGTGGGTGTGCGTCGTCAGTGATGCGTACGGGGGATGTGGAGCGCTGTGCTCAGGCAGCGGCCGAGCAGGGCGGTCCACGACGCACCACGGAGTGCACGAGGAGAGGGAGGGCCGGTGCCGGGCGCACCGGCCGTACGGGCCGCGGGGCCCGGCGGTGGGGCAGCGGGGCCGCCGCGTGGACCGCGACGGCCAGCAGCAGCGGCCGGAAGGCGAAGGCGGCCAGGGAGGCCAGCAGACGGCTCAGGGCGGCCTCGCCGCGCCGCAGCCAGGCCGAGGCGATCAGACCCACCGCGATATGCGCGGCGAGCAGCAGCCAGGGGGTGGCGGAGCTCACGGCGGCCGCCAGCGGGGTGGCCACGCCGTTCTGGGAGACCCCGGGCAGCGGACCGCCGAGGTCGCCGCCGCCACACAGCACGGTGACGCCCATGGAGCGCAGGGAGCCCGCCACCGGGCCGCCGGACTGTCCGTAACACGCCTGCTGGCCGGTGGTGAAGATCGTGTCGGCGGCCAGCTCCAGCGGGATCATCAGGGCCGCTATGGACCAGAAGCCCCGCTCCCGGCCCGCGAGGGCGTACGCGACGGCGAAGACGGCCACCGCGAGCGCGGCGACGGTGCCCAGCGGCAGCGGGGCCCGCGTCAGCAGGACATGCGAAGCCGAGGACAGCGTGACGCACAGCGCCGTGAAGAGCGCCGCGCGCACTGCCCTCAGCTGCGGTCCGGTGCCGTCCATGACTTCGAATTCTGCCATGAACGGCTGTAGGGGCCATGTGAAGAACCGGCCCGGCGTCCGGCCACCCGCCCTTGACCTGCGTGTTTCACCCCTTGAGCTGCTTGTCCACGGCGTCCGTGAACTCCGCCGCGGTCGCGGGGGTGGAGCCGCCGCTGCCGGTCAGCTGAGAGCCGTCGAGCTTGACGGTGGGGGTGCCGCTCACCCCGGAGGCGTCGAAGTCGGCGATCATCTTCTTCGCCCAGGGGTCGTAGGTGCCCTCGCGCAGAGCTTCCCGGAAGGAGGCGTTCGTCTTGAGCGCGTACACCTCCTGGGAGACGGTCAGCAGCTGGTCGTCGTCGGCGTAGGAGTCCTTGCTCTCCTGGGGGTGGTTCTTCGGCGACATCAGCGCGGCCTTGTAGTCGAGGAAGGTGTCGGTGCTCACGTCCAGGGCCGCCCCGAGGGCGCTCAGGGCGTTCGCGGAGCCGCTGCCGCCCATGTTCTTGTCGAGGATGGCGGCGAAGTGGAACGAGACCTTGTACTTGCCGGCCTTGATGTCCTTGGCGATGGTCGGCCCGACCGCCTGGTCGAAGGAGGCGCACGGCGGGCAGCGCAGGTCCTCGTAGACGTCGAGGGTGTGCTTGGCACCGGCCTCGCCGATCACCACGGTGGTGCCGCTCGGGCCGGAGCTGTGGGCGGGTGTGACGAGATTTCCCGGGCCCTCCGAGCCACCGGAGCCGTCCGGCTCCCCGGAACCGCCCGAGCCCGGCGCTCCCGGCGGGGCCTGGGCGACACCGTCCGACGAGCCGCCCCGGGAGCCCTTGTCGTCATCCGTGAACACGAGAACGCCCGCGACCACCGCGGCGGCGGCGGTCACCGCGATGACGGCCGTAAGGCCGGCCTTGCGCTGCCGGTCCGCCGGGC
>NZ_JAAAYH010000184.1:0-16874 GCF_018035285.1 Streptomyces sp. MK37H
AGGCCACCTCCGTCCGCACGCGCACGCGTTTCTTTCTCCTTTGTACGCCTTGCTAACAACTTGTTGCCCCGTGCAGGCTTCGTCCCAACGCGCCGGGTCGGAGGGCGGCAGCGCGCAATAAGCTGACAGCACGGCCCCCCGACGGCGGCCGCCCCGACGCGGAGATCCCGCGGAACCGGACCAGGAGCAGGTGTGCAGTACTACGAATCGATGATTGAGCTGGTCGGCAACACCCCGCTGGTGAAGCTCAACACCGTGACCGAAGGCATCCGGGCGACCGTCCTGGCCAAGGTCGAATACTTCAACCCCGGCGGCTCGGTGAAGGACCGGATCGCGGTCCGGATGATAGAGGCCGCCGAGCGCTCCGGGGAGCTGAAGCCGGGCGGCACCATCGTGGAGCCGACCTCCGGCAACACCGGTGTGGGCCTCGCCATGGTCGCCCAGCGCAAGGGCTACAAGTGCGTCTTCGTCTGCCCGGACAAGGTGTCCACGGACAAGATCAACGTGCTGCGGGCCTACGGCGCCGAGGTCGTGGTCTGCCCCACCGCGGTGGACCCCGAGCACCCCGACTCGTACTACAACGTCTCCGACCGGCTGGTCCGCGAGACACCGGGCGCCTGGAAGCCCGACCAGTACAGCAACCCGAACAACCCGCTCTCCCACTACGAGACCACCGGCCCCGAGCTGTGGGAGCAGACCGAAGGCAAGATCACCCACTTCGTGGCGGGCGTCGGCACCGGCGGCACGATCTCCGGCACCGGCCGCTATCTGAAGGAGGCCAGCGAGGGCCGGGTCCAGGTGATCGGCGCCGACCCCGAGGGCTCGGTCTACTCCGGCGGTTCCGGCCGCCCGTATCTGATCGAGGGCGTCGGTGAGGACTTCTGGCCGACCGCGTACGACCAGACCGTCGCGGACGAGATCGTCGCCGTCTCCGACAAGGACGCCTTCCAGATGACGCGGCGGCTGGCCAAGGAGGAGGGGCTGCTGGTCGGCGGCTCCTGCGGGATGGCGGTCGTGGGCGCGCTGAAGATCGCCGAGCGGCTCGGCCCGGACGATGTGGTGGTCGTCCTGCTGCCCGACAGCGGCCGCGGCTATCTCTCCAAGATCTTCAACGATGAGTGGATGGCCGACTACGGCTTCCTCGAGGAGGACGGCCCCTCGGTGCGGGTCGGCGATGTGCTCCAGGGCAAGGAGGGCGGACTGCCCTCGCTGGTCCATATGCACCCGGACGAGACGGTGGGCGAGGCCATCGACGTGCTGCGGGAGTACGGCGTCTCGCAGATGCCGATCGTCAAGCCGGGCGCCGGGCACCCCGATGTGATGGCCGCCGAGGTCATCGGCTCGGTGGTGGAACGCGAACTGCTGGACGCCCTGTTCGCGAAGCGCGCGGAGCTGACCGACCCGCTGGAGAAGCACATGAGCCCGCCGCTGCCGCATGTCGGCTCCGGTGAGCCGGTCGAGGACCTGATGGCGGTGCTGGGCGCGGCGGACGCGGCGATCGTGCTGGTGGAGGGCAAGCCCAAGGGCGTGGTGAGTCGGCAGGACCTGCTGGCGTACCTGGCAGGCGGCCCGAAGTGAGGGCCCGTAAGGACCCCAACTGCCCTCCGGGCAAGTGGTACGAACGTGTCACGCGCCCGCAGCACAGGGTTAACACAGCTCCGGCAGATTAGTGGGCGTCGGAAGGACGACACCGACACCCGAGATGAGGCGACAGGACCTCCGGAGCGGCTCCCGGACCTCCATGGTCGCCTGGACGCGGGATTCCGGCCCTGACCCGGCCCGCGTCCCCGCGGGGACCGCCGTCGTCCCGCCCTCGGTGGCTTGCCACCGGGGTGCGGCGGTCCCCGCGCAGACTTTTCTAGTCCCTGCTCTCCTCCTGCCTACCGCCTCGGCGGAGCCAGGAGAAGGCCCCCATGGCGTGGACGGCGTTGACGCCGAAGATTCCGGCCCAGGTGATCAGCAGGCCCGGCAGGCCCTCGTTCACGACGCCGATGGCCGACAGGGGGATGGCCAGCACCAGGGAGACCCCGACGAAGGCGAAGCGCTCGCCGACGCCCAGGCCGTGGGCCTGGTCCGCGGGCGCGCCGGTGGCGTACGGGCGGCTGCCGCGGGCCGTCGCCATCTGCTGTTCGGCGAGCTGGCGGCGGACATGGCGGTCCGCCGTATCGTTGAAGCGCTGCTCGACCTTCTCCATGAAGGAGTCGACCAGCTCCGACTCGTACTCCGCACCCAGCTCCTTACGGGTCTGCAGGGCCGCGTCGAGTTCCTTTTTCAGATCCGGTTTCAGATCCGGGTCACGGGCGTCCATGCTTAAGGACGGTACGGTCACGGGGACGCTTTGTCGGTAGGGCTAGCCCCCGAAACCAGTGAAACCAGCCGCCTGAAACCAGCCCCCGGAAGACGCGCGGGTCTGAGAAGCACCACCCCGTCCCGCTGTGGAAGGAGTCAATTCCGTGACCGCACCTCTCCTCACGTCCCTCGCCGCGCCAGGCGCCGACCGCCCCGACGCGCTGAGCGTCGGCGGCCGCGCGCTCTCGCGCGAGGAACTGCTCGGTGCCGCGGGCGCGGTGGCGGCTCGTATCGCCGGTGCGCCGGTCGTCGCGGTCCGGGCGACCGCGACCCCGGAGACGGTGGTCGCGGTGGTCGGCGCGCTGCTGGCCGGGGTGCCGGTGGTGCCCGTACCGCCGGACTCCGGCCCGGCCGAACGCGACCACATACTGCGGGACTCGGGCGCCACCCTGCTGCTCACCGGGGAGGCCGTGGACGCCCCGGTCGAGACCGTCCCGGTGGACCCGACCGAGCGCGCGGCGTGGACGAAGGCGGAGCCGGACCCGGAGTCCACGGCGTTCATCCTCTACACCTCGGGCACCACGGGGGCGCCCAAGGGCGCGCTGATCTCCCGGCGGGCGGTGGCCGCCGACCTGGACGGGCTCGCCGCGGCCTGGGCCTGGACCGCGGAGGACACCCTGGTCCACGGGCTGCCGCTGTTCCACGTGCACGGCCTGGTGCTGGGCGTCCTGGGCGCGCTGCGGACGGGCAGCCGCCTCGTCCACACCGGCAAGCCGACCCCGGCGGCGTACGCGGCGGCGGACGGCAGCCTCTACTTCGGCGTCCCCACCGTCTGGAACCGCGTCGTCCAGGACCCGGACTCCGCCCGCGCCCTGGCCTCCGCCCGGCTGCTGGTCTCCGGCAGCGCCCCGCTCCCCGCCCCCGTCTTCCGCGAGCTGGAGCGGCTCACCGGCCAGCGCCCCATCGAGCGCTACGGCATGACCGAGACCCTCATCACCATCAGCACCCGCGCCGACGGCGAGCGCCGCCCCGGCTATGTCGGCACCCCGCTGTCGGGCATCCGCACCCGGATCGCCGCCGAGGAGGGCGCCGAGATCGGTGAGCTCCAGCTGACCGGCCCGACCCTCTTCGACGGCTACCTCAACCGGCCCGAGGCCACGGCCGGTTCGTACACCGAGGACGGCTGGTTCCGCACGGGCGACATCGCCGCCATCGAGCCGGACGGCTTCCACCGCATCGTGGGCCGCGCCTCCACCGACATGATCAAGTCCGGCGGCTACCGCATCGGCGCGGGCGAGGTCGAGAACGCCCTGCTGGACCACCCGGCCGTCCGCGAGGCGGCCGTCGTCGGCGCCCCGCACGAGGACCTGGGCCAGGAGATCGTCGCGTATGTCGTGGCCGACGGCATCGGCGAGCGGGAGCTGATCGACTTCGTCGCCTCCCAGCTCTCCGTCCACAAGCGCCCCCGCAAGGTGCGCTTCCTGGAGGCCCTGCCCCGCAACGCCATGGGCAAGCCCCAGAAGAAGCTCCTGCCCCCGGCCTGATCTCGGCTTGATCCCGTCCTCGGGCTTCCCGCGCCATTGCCATGAGAGACGCCGGTACCTACCTTCAGTGGCCACGGACCGACGAAGGGAGACCGAATGGCCCGCGCGTGGGAAGCCGACCCGTCCGCCTCGTTCGCGCGCCGATTGGGAAAGTCGGCGCGCGAGCTCGGAACCACCGGTGGACGTGACGGATGTCCCGACATCTGGCAGCTCGACAACGGTGACATCGCGGTCATCGGCCGCGACCTCACCGACACCTACCGGGCGAAACTCCCCGACGACGCCAGCATCGCCCCTGACGAGCGCCTCGTCGTCATCCCGGGCAGCACGTTGAGCGCGGCGAAGCCGGACATACCCGACGCCCGGGCTTGACGACCCCCGCGTCCCGCCGGTCACTCCGGCGGGACGCCGTACCGCTCCAGGGTCGCCTTCGACGTCGAGGTGTCCATCAGGCGCAGTTCCCACGGTCCGGTGTTGACGTCGAAGTCCTTGCCGAACCCGACCCACTTGCCGACCATGCGGCGGCTGGTCGGCTCCACGAGCAGCTGAATCGCGCCGTGGTAGCACGCTCCCTGGTAGTAGCCATCCGTGGCCGTCTGCTCGGTCCAGGTGCCGGTGATCACGCTGCGGTCAACGGTGAGGTCCAGGGAGAGGGGGGAATCAGGGTTCGTGGACGCCCCGTTCAGCGACCGCCCCGTCAGGCGGTTGCCGTGCTGGACGAGCACCACGTAATGCCTGCCTTCATAGACGTCGTCACGGCCTGACGAGTAGTACTCGTACCGGGAAAGCCAAACGCCGTTGTAGTTGTCTCCCGCCGTGTGCCCGCCCGCCCGGGTGTCGGCGGACGCGGGGGCGATGCCGGTGATGCCCTCCGTGCTCGGTGCCATGTCATGGCCGCCTGCCCCATCGCCCTGGACTCTCGCCATGGGCACCTGCGGGGCGAAGCCCAACGACTCGGCCGGCACCCCCGTTACCTTCTCCAGTGCGCGGATGTAAACCGGCCTCGGCGACCTGCTGATACCGGATTCCCAGCGTTGGACCAGCCGTTTGCTGGCCTCGTTCGGCTCGCCTGATTCCACACCGGCCCGGCGGAGCGCCTTCGCCAGGTCGTCCTGGCTCATCCGCAGGCCGATCCGCACGGCCCGCAGCGCGTCGTTCGGTACGTGCACTTCAGTCGTCATGACGTCCACGCTAGCCCCGGATACCCGTCAATGACACCTAAATGACGCCTTTTGAGGGACGCCCGAACAGCGCCTTCTCTGTCGTCGCGATGGCCTGGGCGCCGACGGCACCATCACGGTCAAACGCGATAGAAGAGGCGGATCGTGATGGGCAGGGCAACAGAAGGACAGCGGCTCATGAGCATTCGCGTGTCCCGTGACAGTGGCCGGACATGGGGCGCCGAGGTGGTGGTCATCAGCAGCGACCCGCTGGCTCCCCTGCTCACCTCGGCGTGGCCACCGTGCCAATGCTTACGCTGTGCGGCAGGGCCAGGTGCGGCGTCCGACCGGTGCACCGGCGGAACGGCCCGGTGAACGGGGAACCGTCGGCCGTTCCCGGGCCCGACCGCTACGAGTTCCACGACCTGCTGCGCGCCTACGCGGCCGATCAGGCGCGGCACGAGGAGTCCACGGAGGAACGCGGGGCGGCGCTGCGTCGGGTGCTGGTCTGGTACCTGCACTCCGCGGACGCGGCCCAGACCTGGATCAACCCGCAGGAGGCCCATATCCCGCTCGATCCGCCGGGCGACGGCCTCGCCCCCGCGTCCTTCGCGGACTACGACGAGGCCATGCGGTGGTACGAGACGGAGCGCGGCAATCTGCTGGCCGCGACCCGCGCGGCCGAGGAGGCCGGTCTCGATGTGATCGCCTGGCAGCTTCCCGCGGTGCTGCGGAGCGTGCACATGCTCCTGAACCCGTTCGAGGAATGGCTCGCCATGGGCCGCGTCGGACTGCACGCCGCCCGCAGGCTGGGCGACCGCACCGCGGAGGCCGAGCTTCTGGAGAGCCTCGGAATGGCCTGTACACAGTCCCATCGCCTCGCCGAGGGTGCCGAGTACCACCAGGGCGCCCTGGCCGCCCGCCGGGAGATCGGCGACCGGCTCGGGGAGGCGCTGTCGCTCAACGACATCGGGCTGATCCACTTGCGGGGGCGTCGGCTGGAGTCGGCGAAGGACCACTTCGAGCAGGCGGCGGCGCTGTTCCGGGAGTTGGGCGCCGCCCAGTGGGAGGCCGTCGTGCTGGCGAATCTCGCCGAGGTGACGTACGAGCTGGCCCGGCCGGAGGAGGCGTCCGGCTTTGTGCTGCGGGCCCTGGAGACGCACCGCGAGCTGGGCAACCAGGGTGGTGAGGGCAACGCGTTGCGCATTCTGAGCGCCATTCAGCGGGACCGTGGGCAGCCGGAGGAGGCACTGCGGTCCGCGCAGGGCGCGCTGGATATCGCCCTCACCCACCGCAACCACATGTGGGAGGGGTACTGGCTGCTGGAGCTGGGCCGGGCGCAGCTGGCCAACGGCGCGTTCGACGCCGCCCTGGTCTCGTTCCAGCGGGCCGCCTCCCTCCAGCGACGCCTCGGCGACCGGGCGCGGGAGGCCCGGGCGTGGGACGGCGCGGCAGAGACGTACCGGCGGCTCGGGCGGCCCGGCGAGGCGGCCGATTTCTACCGTCGCGCCGCGGCGGCCCACCGCGAGTTGGACGATCTGTGGCACACGGCGCTCTCCCTCGACGGCCTCGCCGGTGCGCTGCGTGAGGCCGACGAGGCCGACGAGGCGGACGGGGCGGACAGGGCGGACGGGGCCGAGGAGGCGCGGGGGCACTGGGCCGAGGCGCTGAGGGCGCTCGCCTCGTACGACGACCCCCGGGCGGTCGCACTGCGCGAACGCGTCTCCGCCGCCCTCGCACGATAGGGAACGCCCTTGTGGGGCCCGCTCACCCGGACTCGGTGACGTACGGGCGGCCCGGTGGGGGCTCCGGGGTGAGGATCATGCGGTTCGGGACATGGGCGGTGTCGCGGTGGGCCAGGAGCCAGTAGACCGCGGCGGGGACGGCCAGGCCGACGAGCCAGGAGATGTCCGCGCCGCCCAGTGGGGCGACGAAGGGGCCGGTGTAGAAGGTGGTGGACAGGAAGGGGAGTTGGGCGATGACGCCGAGGGCGTAGGTGGACAGCGCCTTCCAGCGCCAGGCGCCGTAGCGGCCGTTCGGGTCGCTGAGGGCGGGGATGTCGTAGCGCTCCTTGGCGATGGCGTAGTAGTCGACGAGGTTGATCGCGCTCCACGGGGTGAAGAAGGTCAGCAGGAACAGCAGGAAGTCCTTGAAGGAGGACAGGAAGCTGTCCTTGCCGAGCAGTGCGACCGCCGTGCCCGCGACCATGATCCCGGCGATGTAGGCGGCCCGGCCGCGTGGGGAGAGGGTGGCGCGGCCGCGGAAGCCGCTGACGCTGGTCACCATCGACATGAAGCCGCCGTAGGTGTTGAGGACGTTGATCGTCAGCTTGCCGAGGGCGATCACGAAGTAGAGCAGTGAGGTGATCAGGGCCGCGCCGCCGCCGAGGCCGACGATGTACGAGACCTCGTGGCCGACGAAGGCGTGGCCGGCCGCGGCGGCCGCGAGGGCGCCGAAGGTCATGGACCACTGGGAGCCGAGGACGGTGCCGGCGAGGGTCCAGGAGAAGGTGGCCTTCGCGGAGGTGGCGCGTGGCAGATAGCGGGAGTAGTCGGCGACGTACGGGCCGAAGGCGAGCTGCCAGGAGGCGGACAGCGACACCGCGAGGAGGAAGAGCGGGAAGTCGAAGGTCCGGTCGTGGAGGAGGGTGGTCAGGTCGGTGCGGTCCAGCAGCCGGATGCCCAGATAGACGAAGGCCAGGGCGCAGACGACGCCCGCGATCCGGCCGAGGGTGTGGATCAGGCGGTAGCCGACGGCCGCCGCCACGGCGGTGACGAGGGCGAAGAGGACGATCCCGGTGGTGTCGCCGAGATGGGTGAGCTCGCCGACCGCCTGCCCCGCCAGCACGCTGCCGCTGGCGAAGAAGCCCACGTACATGACGATGACCAGCAGCAGCGGGACGATCGCGCCCCGGACCCCGAACTGGGCCCGGGAGGAGATCATCTGGGGCAGGCCGAGCCGCGGTCCCTGGGCGGAGTGGAGCGCCATGACGGCTCCCCCGAGCAGGTTGCCGATCAGCAGGGCGGTGATCGCCCAGAAGGCGGCGGCGCCGAAGACGACGGCCAGGGCGCCGGTCACGACGGCGGTGATCTGGAGGTTGGCGCCGAGCCACAGGGTGAACTGGCTGAAGGCGGTGCCATGGCGCTCCGCGTCCGGGACGACGTCGATCGAGCGCCGCTCGACCAAGGATGTGGACATACGCCGCTACTCCTTGGTGAGGCCGTGGTCGGCTGCCCAGTCGGCGGCCACCTCGTCCGGGTCCTTCTTCTCCTTGTCGACCAGCTTGTTCAGCTTGGCCAGCTCATGGGTGGTCAGGGCGACGCCGAGCTTGGCCAGGGCCTTGCGGACCTTGGTGTCGGCCTTGGCGCTGCGGACGACGGGGACGATGTGCTGGGCGGGGATGAGGGCCTTGGGGTCGGCGAGGATCACCCAGCCGTTGCCCTCGATGTCGGGGTCGGTGGAGAAGAGGTTGGCGACGTCGACGTCGCCCTTCTTCAGGGCGCCCTTGACCAGGGGGCCGGAGGCGTCAAGGGCCTTGAACTCCTTGAAGCTGACGCCGTAACGGTTCTTGAGGCCGGCCAGGCCGACGACGCGGTTCTTGTCCTCCGCGGGGCCGCCGAAGACGAGCTTGCCGTTCTGCTTCTTGAGGTCGGAGAAGCTGCGCAGGCCGTACTTGTCGGCGGTTTCGCGGGTGACGCAGAAGACGTCCTTGTCCTCGGCGGCCGCGTACGAGAGGGCTTCGAGGCCGGAGGGGAGGGCGACGGTGAGGGCGTTCTGGAGGTCGCCCGCCTGGGTCTGGGGGGCCTTGTCGTCGAAGTGGAGGAGCAAGTTGCCCTGGTACTCGGGGAGCAGGTCGATGTCGCCCTGGCGGAGGGCGGGGATGACGATTTCGCGGGAGCCGAGGTTGGGGCGGACGCTCGTCTTGATGCCCGCGCCGCTCAGGGCCTCGGCGTAGAGGTAGCCGAGGAGCTGGTTCTCGGTGAAGTTGGCGGTGCCGATGACGAGGCCGCCCGCGCTGCTGCCGCCGCCCCCGCCGCCGGCGTCGTCGCCCTTGAGCGAGGTGACGCCGCCGCTGCACGCGGCGAGGGTGGGCACGGAGGCGCCGGCGAGCAGGCCGCCGAGCAGTTTCCTGCGGTTCATGGGTCGGGTCTCCTTGGGGCAGTCGTCAGTGCGCGTGGGAGGGGCGGGGGCGGTTGCGGAAGAGCAGGCGCTGCACTCCCGCCAGGGCCAGGTCGAGCAGGATGGCGAGGACGGCGACCAGCACCGCCCCGCCCAGCACCTGCACCAGGTCGCGCTGGGCGAGCCCGTCGAAGACATAGCGGCCGAGGCCGCCGAAGCTGACGTACGCGGCGATGGTGGCGGTGGCGACGACCTGGGTGCAGGCCAGCCGCAGCCCGGTCATGATCAGGGGCAGGGCCAGGGGCAGTTCGACCTGGAAGAGGACCTGGTGCCAGCGCATGCCCTGGCCGCGGGCCGCGTCCCTGACCTCGGGGTCGACGGCGGCCATGCCCGCGTATGTGTTGGTGACGATGACCGGGACCGCGAGAGCGACCAGCGAGATGTAGACCGGCCACATGCTCAGCCCGCTGGCCAGGAAGACCAGGGTCACCAGGCCGACGGTGGGCAGCGCGCGGCCGAAGCCGGAGAGGTTGATGGCGAGGAAGGCGCCCCGCCCGGTGTGGCCGATGAGCAGCCCGACGGGGAGGGCGAGGAGGGCGGCCACGAGGGTGGCCAGCACCGAGTACTGGAGGTGTTCCAGGAGGCGGGTCGCGATGCCGTCGGGCCCGGACCACTGGGCGCCGCTGGTCAGCCAGCGGCCGAGGTTCTGGAGCAGTTCGATCATGTCAGGCACGCCTCCTCAGCCAGGGGGTGCACAGCCACTGGATGGCGACCAGGACGGCGTCCGCGACCAGTGCGAGCAGCAGGGACAGGACGACTCCGGCGACGACCGGGGTGGGGTAGTTGCGCTGGAAGCCGTCGGTGAACAGCTGGCCGAGGCCGCCGTATCCGATGTAGCTGGCCACGCTGACCAGGGAGATCGCCATGACCGTGGAGACCCGTACACCCGCCATGATCACCGGGAACGCGAGCGGCAGCTCGACCGTGAGCAGGGTGCGCAGCGGGCGCGCGCCCATGGCGGTGGACGCCTCGCGCGCCTTGGCGGGGACGCTGTCCAGACCCTCGACGGTGTTCCGGAGCAGCACGGTCAGGGTGTAGATCGTGAGGCCGGTGATCGCGGTGGTGCGGGTGAGGCCGGTGATCGGCAGCAACAGCACGAAGATCGCGATGGACGGGATGGTGAAGAGGACGTTCGACAGCCCGAGGAGGACGCCGCGCAGCGGCCGTACGCGATGTGCGATGACCGCCAGCGGCACCGCTATCAGCAGGCCGAAGAGGACGGCCGGCACGGCGGTGGAGAGGTGGTCGAGGGTGAGCGTGGTGAGGTCGTCCACGTGGTCGGGGAACCAGCCCCAGTCGACGGTCATGCGGTCACGCTCGCGTCGGGGTCCGGGGTGTCCTCGGTCCGTGCGGAGGCGTTCGTACGGCCCGCCTCCGCGTGGCGCTGCCCCGCGTACTCATGGATCGCGTCGCGCCCGGTGACCCCGGTGAGCACCCCGTCGGCGTCCACGCGGGCCACCAGACCGGCGGGGGAGGCCAGCGACTCGTCCAGGGCGGTGAGCAGCGAGTCGCCGTCCCGCAGCGGGCGCACCGGCAGCAGCGGGGCCCGGTCGCCCTCCGGCCCCTCGGTGTCGCGCCAGCCCAGCGGCTCACCGCGCTCGGAGGTGACCAGCCGCCAGCGCTGCCCGTCGGCGGGCACGGGCTCCCGCTCCACGTCGGCGAGGGTGGACAGGGAGAGCAGCTTCAGCCCGCGCTCGGCGCCCAGGAAGCCCGCCACGAAGTCGTCGGCGGGGCTCGCCAGCAGCTCGGCGGGGGGTGCGCACTGGACGAGGTGGCCGCCGGTGCGGAAGATCGCGATGCGGTCGCCGAGCCGTACCGCCTCGTCGATGTCGTGGGTGACGAAGACGACCGTCTTGCGCAGCTCGCTCTGGAGCCGCAGCAACTCGTTCTGGAGCTGGGTCCGTACGACCGGGTCGACCGCCCCGAACGGCTCGTCCATCAGCAGCACCGGCGGATCGGCAGCCAGCGCGCGGGCCACTCCGACGCGCTGCTGCTGACCGCCCGAGAGCTGGTGCGGGTAGCGCTTGCCGGAGTCGGCGGGCAGCCCGACCAGCTCCAGCAGCTCGGCGGCGCGCGCCCGCGCCTTGCGGCGGCCCCAGCCCAGCAGCAGCGGGACGGTGGCGATGTTGTCGAGGATCGTGCGGTGCGGGAAGAGCCCGGCCTGCTGGATCACATAGCCGATCCCGCGCCGCAGCTCGGCGGCGTCCGCTCGCAGGACATCACGCCCGCCCACGCTCACCGTGCCGCTGCTCGGCTCGACCATGCGGTTGACCATGCGGAGGGTGGTGGTCTTGCCGCAGCCCGAGGTGCCGACAAGAACGGTGATGCCCCCTTCCGGGAGCTCGAGACTGAGGCGATCCACCGCTGTGGTGCCGTTCGGGTAGTGCTTACTGACGTCCTTGAAGCTGATCATCCGCTTCCCCTTGCCCTGTCTGCATATAGTCATGCACAGTCATAGTCGAGTGAATAGAAGTCAAGAGGTCTGCGTTAATCGCCGGTTACTTCTGCTCGCGATGTGGACGGATTGCTGGGCAATTTGCCCAGAAAGGGCGTGTTCGAAAGGGGTTGCCCTGGATGTTGTCTCACATGCTGGATGCTGATCACGCGGCGGCCGACGGCACCGGCGGCGCCGACCCGCGGATCACGCTGGACGGCCGGAGCCTACGTGTCGTGGATGTCGCGCGTCTGGCCGACCGTCTCAGCCGGCCCGCCGCGCCCGATCCCACCGCGCTCGCCCTGGCCGAGCGCGCCTGGGAGACCGCGGACCGGCTCGCGGCCACCGGCCGCGTCTACGGGCGCAGCACCGGTGTGGGCGCCAACCGCACCGAGGACGTCGGTCCGGCCGACTCCGACCACGGGCTGCGGCTGCTGCGCAGCCACGCCGGCGCGATCGGCGCACCGCTGCCCGGCCGCGAGGTGCGCGCCATGATGGCCGTCCGCGCCAATCAGCTGCTGGCGGGCGGCGCCGGGCTGCGCCCCGCCGTCGTCACCGCGCTCGTCGAGGGTCTCGACAGCGGTGCCCACCCGGTGATCAACGAATACGGCGCGGTCGGCACCGGGGACCTCGCCGCGCTCGCCCAGACCGGTCTCGCGCTCGTCGGCGAGCACCCCTGGGACCTCACCGAGGCCGCCCCGGGCCGTCGTGCCCCCGACCCGATCACGCTCGACAGCAACGACGCCCTGGCGCTCATCAGCAGCAATGCCCTGACCCTCGGCCAGTCCGCGCTCGCCCTCGCCGAGCTGCGGCGGCTGCTGTCCGCCTCGCTCGCCGTGGCCGCGCTGTCGCTGATCGCGGTCGGCGGCTCGTACGAGGCGTACGCCGAACCCGTCCACGCCTCCCGGCCGCACCCCGGCTCCGTCGCGGCCGCCGCCCGGATGCGCGCCCTGCTCGGCGCCCCGCCCCGGCCCACCCCGCCGCTGGGCCGCATACAGGACCCGTACGGCTTCCGCTGTCTGCCGCAGATCCACGGACCGGCGCTGGACGCGGCGGACGCGCTGGAGCGGGTGCTGGCCGTCGAGTTCAACGCGGCCGCCGAGAACCCGCTGATCAGCTCCACCGACGAGGCCGCCTACCACCACGGCAACTTCTACGCCGCGCACACCGCCCTCGCCCTGGACCACTTCCGGCTCGCCGCGCTGCAGACCGCCCGGCTCTCCACCGCCCGGCTCGCCGCGCTCAGCGAACCCGATTTCACCCGGCTGCGCCCCTTCCTCGGTGACGCCGCGCCCGCGAGCTCGGGCGTGATGATCCTCGAATACGCGGCGGGGGCGGCCCTCGGCGAGATGCGCGCGGTCTCCCACCCCGCCTCGCTGGGCCACGCCGTGCTCTCGCGCGGGGTGGAGGAACAAGCCAGTTTCGCCTCGCTCGGCGCCCGCCAGACGCTCCGGGTGGCCGACCACTACCGGCTGGTGCTGGGCTGTGAACTCGTGGCAGCCATACGGGCGTTGCGCCAGCGCGGTCTTGAGCCGGACCCGGAGCTCCCGGTCGGTGTGGCCTTCGCCCTGGCGTCGGAAGTGCTCGATCCCCGGATGGAGGACCGGCCGTTGACGGAGGATGTGGCGGTGGCCGCGCGGCTGCTCGACCGGCTGGCGGGGGCCTGAGGGACGAGGGTACGAGGGTCAGGAGGACGTGATGAGTACGGAACACGAGGTGAGCGACGGGGTGGGCGGTGCGCGGGTGACGCAGGTGGACGAGGACATCACGGCGGTGTCGGCGGGGGTGCCGGGCGTCCTGGCCGCTTCCAGTGCCTCGACCGCCGCCCGGCTGCAGGCGCTCTTCGAGGGCCACCGGCTGACCCCGACCCAGCGGCGGATCGCCCACTGCATGGTGCGGCGGGCCGCGGACGCGCCGTTCCTCTCCAGCGTCGAGCTGGCCGAGCTCGCGGGCGTCAGCCAGCCGTCCGTGACCCGCTTCGCGGTCGCCCTCGGGTTCGACGGCTATCCGGCGCTGCGCAAGCATCTGCGCGATGTCGCGCCCGCCGAGCCGGAGGCGGACGAGGGGTCGTACAACGAGTACCAGCAGGCCGTGCAGTCCGAGATCGACAATCTGCGCCATCTCGCCGCGCTGCTGGCCGACCCCGCCCCCGTCGTCCGCGCCGGGCGGCTGCTCGCCGCCTCCCGTCCGCTGCCGGTCCTCGGGCTGCGCGCCGCCTCCGCGCAGGCCAGCGGCTTCACGTACTTCGCGCGCAAGGTCCATCCGGACGTCCGGCTGCTCGACGAGGGCGGCACGATGCTCGACGACCGGGTGGACGCGGCGAAGCGGGCGGGCGCGACGGCGCTGCTGTGCTTCGCGCTGCCGCGGCATCCGCGCGAGGTCGTGGAGGGTCTGGAGTACGCCCGGCAGGCGGGCCTGACCGTGGTCACCGTCGCCGACAGCGCCTTCGCCCCGGTCGCCCGCCACAGCGATCTGCTGCTGCCCGCCGCGGTCGGCACCGGCCTGGCCTTCGACACCGCGTGTGCGCCGATGCTGCTGGGGCGGGTGCTGCTGGAGGCGATGTGCGACGCGCTGCCGGACGCGCAGGCGCGGCTGGAGGAGTTCGACGCGAAGGCGGCGGAGCGGGGCCTGTTCGTGGAGTGAGCCGGGCTTCCGGCCGGGCTTCCGGACCGCTCTGTGTGCCAACCCCCGTCCCTCTCACCGAATTCTCAGGCATCCTGGCTAGATTCCTCTATTCGACAGGGATTCTTCCGGGATTCACCAGGGTGAGGAGGTCGGTCGTGGGGCGCGGGGCGTATGCGCTGGCACGGGTGGCGGTGATCGTGAGGGCTCCCGCGGGGTGGCTGTGGTGGCCCGGTGTGCTGGCCGCGGGGATCGGGGCGCTGGTGCCGGGGCTGACCGGGCGCCGGATCGGCGTGCTCGCCGGGGCGGCGCTCTTCCTGATCGCGGGGGTCGTGGTGTTCGTAGTGCGCCGGAAGCGGTATCTGGAGCTGGCGCGCGACGCCTCGCGCGCGGGCAAGGCGGTCTTCCTCCAGGACCGCGCGGTGACCGTACGGACCCGGCGGCGCGCCCTGCGGTGGTGGCTGCTGCTGGCCTTCCTCGCCGCGATGGGCTCGTCCTTCGCCGTTCCGGCGGCGGGCGGGATGCTGCTGGCGGGGCTGGGCGCCGGGCTGTGGGCCAAGGCGCTGTGGCTGGGCCGCTGGGAGCGCGCGCACGACGCGCTGCTGTGGGTGCGCACGGAGCGGGTCTCCCGGGGGCGGCCGGCGGGCAAGGCGGTGGACGGCTACCAGACGACGGGGATCGTGGCCGGTGACGCGGGGCCGGGTGGCGCGAGGCGGTCCCGGGCGATGGCGGGGGCTGGGCGCTGAGGGTCTCCTCTGAGGGGGTTGCCCCGGTGGGGTCGCCCCTGTGAGGGGGTTGCCCCGGCGGGGTTGCGCGGCGTGGGTTGGTGCGGCGCCGTCTCGCGCCTTCGGCGCCTTTGAGCATGGGGGCAGGGGTGCCCTGGCCGGGGCCCGTCGCCGGCGGCCCGCCCGTGGGGGCGGGCCCGGTGGCGGCGCCTGTCCGGCCCGGGCTTCACGCCGATCCGGACTGCCGGGGGGTTGGGGTACCCCTCTCGAAAACGTTTGACAAATTAGTTGCGCCAGGTCAAGTGTTTTCTTGAAGGGGTACCCCACCCGGCACGACGCGTGACGCGCCTCGCCGCCGGGCACCGGCCCGTCAGCTTGGCAGCAGTCCGGCAACGGCCTTGGCTCCGGGCCACAGAGGCCGCCACCGGGCTTCGCCCCCACCGGCCGGTGGTCGGCGATGCGGCCCGCGCCCGCCCCACCTGCCCCGATGCTCAATCAACGCCAGCCCAGACGAAAGCGTCACTTGTACGGCGGACTCGGAGCCCCACAGCCCGGGCACACCTTGGGGACAGCCTGGGCGCCCCGCGCCCTACCGCAACCGGCTCAGGCCCAGCGCGTGCTTCGCACCGCTCTCGGCCACGATCTCGTCCACCGTCTGCGGCTCCCGTACCGTCGCGAAGCGCACATCGCCGTCGGCGCTCGTCGCGTCGAAGCCGTAGATCCCCGGGCGGGGCAGGCTGTTGTACGCGAAGTGGTTGGAGAAGTAGTACGCGCCGGTGTCCAGCAGGGCGACCAGGTCGCCCGCCGCCAGCTCCGGCAGGGCCCGGTCGCGCGCGACCAGGTCGCCCGCGAAGCAGCAGGGACCGGCGATGTCCTGGGGGACCGGGACGTCGCCCGTCTCCGCCTTGGGGCGGCCCTCCGCGTCGTAGGCCAGGACGCGCAGCGGCCAGGCCTCCGGGGCGAAGACCGTACGGGTGGCGAGCTGGGCGCCCGCGTGGGTGACCGCGATCGGGCGGCCGCCCGCGGACTTGGCGTATTCGACCCGCGCCAGCACCAGGCCGGACTTGGCGAGCAGGGACCGTCCGAACTCGGTCACCAGCTTGTACCGCCCGTCGAAGAGCCCCGGCACGGTGGCCCGCAGCAGCTGGGCGTACTCCCGGTAGCCGGGGGTGACCTCGTCGGAGGTGAAGTTCACCGGGAGGCCGCCGCCGATGTCGAGGGCGTCGATCTGCCGCCGGCCGACCGCCTCGTTGATCTCCTCGGTCAGTTCGTAGGCCGCCCGTATGCCCGCAGCCATCAGCTTCAGCGGACAGCCCTGGGAGCCGACGTGTGCGTGCAGCCGGGTCAGCCAGGGGCGCTCGGTGAAGGCGCGCACGACCCACTCGCGCGCCCCCGGGTCCTGGAGGGCCACGCCGAACTTGGAGGTCGCGGTGGCCGTGCTCATCGCGTCGATGCTGCCGCCGCCCACCTGGGGGTTGACCCGCAGGCCCAGGGGCGCGGGCGGGGCCGCGCGGTGCCCCACCAGCGCGTCGAGCCGGTCCAGCTCCTGGGGGTTGTCGGCGTTGACGGCGATGCCCAGGTCGAGGGCCTCGCGCAGCTCCGCGGGGGTCTTGGCGGGGGAGTCCAGGACGATCCGGTCGGGCGTCACCCCCGCCGCGCGGGCCAGTGCCAGCTCGCCGGGGCTGGCCACCTCGCAGCCCAGGCCCTCGTCGGCCAGCAGCCGCAGGACGGGGACGAGCGCGGCGGCCTTGACCGCGAAGGCGTGCAGGATGGGGGTGCCGGGCGCCACGACCTCCTCGAAGGCCGCGCGCAGCCCGGCGGCCGCGGAGCGGATCCCGGCCACGTCCAGCAGCCCCACGACGGGCTGGTCCGGGCCCAGCAGCCGCTGCTCCACGGCCGCCCGTACGGCCTGTTCGCGCCG
>NZ_JAAAYH010000185.1:0-16812 GCF_018035285.1 Streptomyces sp. MK37H
CCGGCTCCTCCTCCTCGGCGGAGGACGGGTTCCGGCCCAGCCAGAGGCCCGCCACCGTGACCGCGGCGGTGATCGCGATGTAGACGGCCAGCGGCACCCAGGCGTGATAGGCCCCGAGCAGCGTGGTGAAGAGCAGCGGCGCGATCGCGCCACCGATGAGCCCGGCGAGGGTGTAGGCGAGCGAGGAGCCGGTGTAGCGCAGCCGCGGGGAGAACTGCTCGGCGATGAAGGCCGCCTGCGGCCCGTACATCAGCGAGTGGATCACCAGCGCGCCGACGACCCCGAGGGTGAGCAGCGCCCAACTGCCGTCCGCGACCAGCGGGAAGAACAGGAACGGCCAGACCCCGGCGGCCACGGCGGCGCCCCCGTACAGCAGTCGCCGGTTGACCCGGTCCGAGAGCGCCCCGGCCAGCGGGATGAGCACGATCTGCAGCGAGGAGCCGATCAGCACGGCGGTGAGCGCCGAGCCGCGTGACATGCCGAGTTCCCCGGTGGCGTAGGTGAGCACGAAGACGGTGAACATCGCGTACAGCACATCGGGGGCGACCCGGCTGAGGATCGCGGCGGTCAGCGCCCTCGGCTGGGTGGTGAACACCTCGCGCAGCGGCGCCTCCGGGCGGTCCTGCGCGGCCTCCATCGCCTTGAAGACCGGGGTCTCCTCCAGCTTGGCGCGGATCCACAGACCGAACACCACCAGGAGCCCGGAGAGCAGGAACGCCACCCGCCAGCCCCAGCTGGTGAACTGGCCCTCCGTCAGTGCCGCGCCCAGCGCGGCCAGGACGCCGTTGGCCAGCAGATTGCCCGCCGGCGGGCCGACCTGCGCGGCGGAGGCGTAGAAGCCGCGCCGCCGCGGATCGCCGAACTCGCTGGACAGCAGCACCGCACCGCCCCACTCACCGCCGACGCCGACGCCCTGCGCGAAGCGCAGCAGCACCAGCGCGGCCGGGGCCGCGACGCCGACCGTGGCGTAGGTGGGCAGCAGCCCGATCAGCAGTGTGGCGCCGCCGATGAGCACGAGCGTCGCGATGAGCACCTTCTTGCGGCCGATGACATCGCCGAGGCGGCCGAAGACGAAGCCGCCCAGCGGCCGGGAGACATAGCCGACGGCGTAGGTGGAGAACGCCAGCAGGGTGCCGGTGGTGGGGTCCTTGGAGGGGAAGAAGAGATCGCCGAAGACCAGGGCCGCGGCGGCGGAGTAGACGGCGAAGTCGTACCACTCCAGGGCGGTGCCGGTGAGGCTGGCGACGAAGGCGCGGCGGACCCCGGACCGGTCGGCCCGGGGTGGCGGTGCGCTCGATGCGGTGGGCTGCATATTCCGTCCTCGAGGTGGTGCATGAGGCTTACGGGATGGTACGTGGCGTTTTCGTGGTGGTGCGAAGGGTGGGGGTTGCGCGGATCGACCTTCCGGCATACTTCTTGTATACCAAGCGTATGCGCAACCCCTCCGGAGGAAGTTAACCGCTTCGAAACCGCGAAAAGCGCGGTAACCCGCGGCAGCGGGTCACCGCTCGGCAAGCGCAGAAACCGCAGATCGCCCCCACAAGCCCACCGCGCCCTGGAGAGCACAGCACCCATGACAACGAAGCCGTCGCAGCCCGCGGCACAGCCCGCCCCGTCCTCGCTCACCTTCGAACTCCCCGATGGCTCCCTGCACCACGTGGAGGTCGCCCAGGTGCTCAACGCGGGCTACGCGGGACGCAGCCAGGAGGATGTGGCCGCCCATGTGGCCGAGCTCGCCGAGCTGGGCGTGCCCGCGCCCTCCGTGACGCCCGCCCTCTACCCGGTCGCCCCCTACCTGGCCCAGCAGACCGGCCGCGTCAGCGTCCAGCACGCCCGCACCTCGGGCGAGGCCGAATGGGCGCTGGTCGTGGCCGCGGACGGGGAGCTGCTGCTGACCGCGGCCTGCGACCACACCGACCGGGAGCTGGAGGTCCACGGCGTGGCCTGGAGCAAGAACGCGGCCCCCGATGTGCTGGCCACCCGCGCCTGGCGGCTGTCCGATGTGGCGCCCCGCCTCGACGATCTGACGCTCCGCGCCTGGGTCACTCACGACGGTGAGGAGACCGAGGTGCAGAGCGGCACCCTGGCCGAGCTGCTGCCGCCCGCCTACTGGGTCGAGGTACTGCGCGAACGCGGTGACCTGGTGCCCGGCACCGTGCTGATCTCCGGCACCATCCCGATGGCCGAGGGCGTGGACCAGTTCGCCGGGCGCTGGCGGGTGGAGCTGGGCGACCCGGCCACCGGCCGGACCATCGAATGCTCCTACGACGTGGTCCCGCTGCCCGAGCCGATCGGCTGAGACCCGCACAAGAGTCCGTGCGAGAGCCCGCACCAGAGCTCACGTCAGAGCTCACGTCAGTGCGCGCACCAGAGCAGGGTCAACGCGCGAAGGCCGCCCGCCGCACGGCCCCGAAGGGCATGCGATGGACGGCCTTCGCCGTTGTCCAGACGGTTCGGTGATTCAGCGTCCGGTCAGGTTTCCCTGCCCTTCCGCATCACCATGCCGGCTGCGATCAGGCCGAACAGGCAGGTGATGGCACCCACGACGACATTGTTCGTGATGATCCCGGCATCGGCGCCCCGGGCGACCACCCAGGGAGAGATGATCATCCATACACCAATCGCGGACATGGCCCAGCACAGGCTGTACATCCTCCTCGGCGCCGTGGTAAGGCCGAGCCCCAGCAGGGCGATGGTGATACCGAGGACGAGGTTGTTGACCATGAGGTTGGGGCTGGTGCCCGAGAAGTGCACCACCCAGGGAGAGATGGCGAAGTACAGACCGGCGAGAAGCACCGGCCCGTCGAGGAAGACAACGTCCCGCGCATCCATCATGCGTGCGTAGCGCTCCCGCATCTCGGACACGTCGGGGTGGCCCGTGATATCGCCTCTCGCACGTGAGACGTCGGCCATTTCGACTCGCCTCCTTCGATCCATGCAAGTCTGACCGCACAGTGCGGCAAAAACACCACACCCCCATTGTGCGCCTCGCCTTGGTATATAGGTAGATGCCGGATTTGCGGCCGAAGGCGTATCGTGCGCCCTCGGCCCCCGTAAGGCCGCAGCCGCAGCCGCGAAGCCACCGCCGTGAAGCCTCCGTCAGGCGGGATGGACCGCCTCGTGCTTCTCGTAGCAGTCCCGGTCGAGATCGCGCACGTCGACGGTGGTCTGCACCGTCAGCCCCGGCACCGGCGACACATGGGCGCGGGCCACCTCCACCACCGCGGCGGACAGCTCCCGCTTGGTCTCCGCGTCGCGCCCGGACAGGATCGACACCTCAATGTGGATCATGGCGAGGTCCTCGGCGCCGTCCGCGAGATGGGCCTCCTCTATCCGCCGGAACCGGGTCTTGCAGCCCGCCACCGCCGTGTCCACGGTCTTGGCGACCACCGGGTGCAGGGCGGCCCCGAAGCCGGGGCGGTCGAACGCGTCGGTCAGGGTGTCGGAGTATTCGACGACGATGTGCGGCATGGGCTTGCGCTCCTCAAGGGGTACGCGGCGGCCTGCGGAGCTTTCCGCGCGGGGCCTCTTACCGGGGCATCGTCGCACCTCTTCCCGGTCAACGGCCGAGCGCTCCGGGCCCGGTATCTGCTTCAATAGGGCCATGGCCAGCCTCCATGACATCGCGACGGGTCGTTACGACCTCGAGCCGTTCTGGCCGTCCCGGCAGGCGCACCACTTTGACCGCGAGTGTTGCCGCGCATCCGATGCGCGGGCCCGCTCGCTCGGCCGCTGATCTCTCCGTCCGGCCGCCCAGCCCGCGCGCACGACGTCCACTGACGCCCTCTCGCGCGAAAGAGCTGACCTCATGACGAACCTCCGTGGCCTGTCGTCCGCCTCCGCCTCCGCTCCCGCGGCCCCGTCCAGCCCGTCCGTCCCACCCGGCCGCCAGCGGTTGCGAGCCGTCGCACCGGACGAGGTGCCACCGGTCGCCGATCTGCTGCACCCCGGCGCCACCTGGCTGCCCGCTCCCCCGCACACCGTGCCCGCACTCCCCGGCCATCCGCCGATGGTCGGCTATCTGGTGCTGGTCCCGGCCGACCGGCAGGGACCCGACGCGGCGGCTGGGCCGCCGCCGGAGGGGGTTCCGGCGGTGACGGGTGACGAGCTGATCCGGATCGACCCCGACCAGCGGACCGCCGAGATCGCCGGGCGGCCGCTGGACCTGACGTACCTCGAGTTCGAGCTGCTGAGCCATCTCGTCGCCCATCCGCACCGGGTGCACACCCGCGATCAGCTGGTGACCACGGTGTGGGGGTACGGCCATGTCGGCGACGGCCGGACCGTCGATGTCCATGTGGCCCGGCTGCGCCGCAAGATGGGCCCCGAGCACCGGGGGACGATCGTGACGGTGCGGCGGGTGGGGTACAAGTACGTGCCCACCGTCTGACCCCCTCGTCAACCCGCGAACGCCCGCCGTGGCGGGCAGGCGGAAGCCTGTCCGTCACGGCGGGCGCGTGCGGTGCGGGTCCGGAACCTCAGCGGCCCGCCCGTACCAGCGGCGGCCGCGGCCGCTCCACCGGCTCCTCGCCGTGGCCCACGCTCGGCAGCCACCGCAGGGCGCGCGGCAGATACCAGTTGCGCTCCCCGAGCAGCGCCATCACCGAGGGCAGCAGCACCATCCGCACCAGCGTGGCGTCCACCAGCACCGCGACCGCGAGCCCGACGCCCATCTGCTGCATGTCCTGCATCCGCAGCAGGGCGAAGACCGCGAACACGGCGACCATGATGGCGGCCGCCCCGGTGACCGAGCCCGCCGTCGTCCGGATGCCCTCGCGGATCGCGTCCCGGGTGGCGAACCCCCGCTCATGGGCCTCCCGGATCCGCGAGACCACGAACACGTGGTAGTCCATCGACAGCCCGAAGAGGATGACGAGGACGAACAGCGGCATCCACCCCTCGATCGCCCCCGCCGGCTCCATCCCCAGCCACTCCGCGCCCCAGCCGTGCTGGAAGACGGCGGTCATCGTGCCGTACGCGGCGCCCACCGACAGCAGGTTGAGCAGGATCGAGACGATCGCGATCGGCAGCGACCGGAAGCAGAGCAGCATCAGCACGAAGGTCACGGCGGCGATGAAGAGGAAGACCGGTGCGATGTCGGTCTTCAGCTGGTCGTTGAAGTCGCGGCTGGAGGCGAGCTCGCCGGTGACATACACCTGGTCGGAGACCGGTCCGAGGATCCTCGGCACCAGATCCTCCTTGAGCGTGTCCAGGGCGCGCCGGGACGTGGCGTCCTGACCGTCCCCGGCCAGCGGCACCTCGATCCGGGCCACCCCCTCCGTACGGTGCGCCTCGACGTCGACCGTCTTCCCGAACCGCCCGGACGCGGCGAGCTCCTTCTTGAAGTCCGCCACGGCGGCGTCGAAGCGGGCGGAGTCGACCTCGTCGGAGCGCAGCACCACCTCGGCGGGGGCGGGGCCGCCGGGGAAGGAGCCGGTGATCTCCTGGTACGCCACGGTGATGGCGGCGTCCGAGCCGAACTGCTTCTCCAGGCCGAGCTGTTCGGTCTTCATCCCGAGGGCGGGGGCGCACAGCACCAGCAGCAGCGCGCCCGATACGGCGGCGAACAGCTTCGGTTTGGCCAGGACGGGCCGCATCAGCCTGCCGGAGAGGCCACCGCTGGCGTGCACGCCGTTCTTCCGGCGGCGGCTGCGCAGCGGCACCCGCCCGGCGTCGATCCGGTCGCCCAGCCAGGACAGCATCGCGGGCAGCACGGTCACCGAGCCGAGCATCGCCATCAGCACGACCAGGATGGTGGCGACCGCGAAGCCGTGGAACAGCAGCAGCCCGGACAGGAACATCCCGGCCATCGCCAGCATGACCGTGACCCCGGAGA
The DNA here is from genome assembly GCF_018035285.1 of Streptomyces sp. MK37H. Lineage (NCBI taxonomy): Bacteria > Bacillati > Actinomycetota > Actinomycetes > Kitasatosporales > Streptomycetaceae > Streptomyces > Streptomyces sp. MK37H. The sequence goes on from NZ_JAAAYH010000185.1 coordinate 5,837, forward strand.
TCAGCACCGCCCGGCCGCTGGTGGCGGCCGCGATCCGCAGCGCGGTCCCGGCGTCCCGGCCCGCGGCCCGCTCATCGCGCTCCCGCCGCAGGTAGAACAGCGAGTAGTCGACGCCGACGGCCAGGCCCACCAGGAACATCACCGAGTTGGTGGAGTCGAACAGGGGCAGCTGATGGCTGACGAGGGCGAGCAGTCCGAAGGTGCCGACGCAGGCGGTCACCGCGAGCAGCACCGGCAACAGCGCGGCGACCAGCGCCCCGAAGACCACCAGCAGAATGCCCAGCGCCAGTGGTACGGCGGTCAGCTCGGCCTTCTTGAAGTCGTCGGTCAGCATGTCGTCGAGCCGATGCTGGGCGGTGGCGTCGCCGAACTCGTAGGCCACGACGCCCCGATGGGCCGATTCGGTCCGCTCCACCGCCTCGACGACCGGCCCGACCCGCTTCCCGGCCGTGTCCGGGTCGCCCTTCATCTCAAAGCTGATCAGTGCCTCCCGGCCGTTCTCCGAGCGCACCGGGGGCTGGACGCGCACCGTCTCGCCCGTCCGCTCCAGCCGCGCCGAGAGGTCGCGGGCCGCGTCCCGCCAGCCGTCCGGGCGGTCGCTGCGCAGCATCACCATCTCTCCGGCCGGGGTCTGGAGGCCCGCGTCCTCCAGGATCTTCTCGGCGCGTGCGGAATCGCCCGTACCGTTCTCTGAGTTGGTCATCTGCCGGGATCCCGACATCCCGCCGACCATGGCGACGACCACGACGAACAGCAGCCATCCGATGATCGCGGTCTTGCGGTGGCGGGTGCTCCACCCGCCCAGCCGCACGGCCAGGCCCTTCCTCGCTGCGCTCATGGCGTCTCTCCCCGTGAGGTACGGACGGAACAGGTCATGCCAACGACGCTAGAAATCCGCAGGTCCGCGCCCCAGCCGGGCAGCCACCCTGTCGCCGAGCCATAGGGCGAGGCGGGGAGGTGGTGCCAGATACACCCCGGGACGGTGTCCGGCCCCCGTGTCCGGGCGGCAGGCCGCTGACACACTGAGGTGGCCCGCCGGGGCACGACATTCCGACCAGCGAGGGGGAAGCCGGATGAAGGCACGTGGAGCGCTGACGGCCTGCGCACGGGGGTTCGCCGTCTCCTGGCTCGCGCTGGTGTCGATCACCCTGTCCGTGCTGACGATCGTGTCGATCAGCTTCATTCCGCTGGGCATCGGGGTGTTCACCACCCCTCCCCTGATCCGCGCGGTGCGGGCGCACGCCAATCGGCGCCGGCTGCTGGCCGCCGCCTGGGCCGATGTGCGGATCCAGCTGCCGTACCGCCCGCTGCCGACCGATCGCCGCTCCGGGGTCACCGGGCAGGTGGAGCTGTGCACCTTCCTGCTGAAGGACCCGGCCACCTGGCGCGATCTGCTGTGGCTCCAGGTCGACATGACGGCCGGGTACGCCATCGCGCTGCTGGCCTTCGCCTTCATGCCGTACGGACTCGAGGGGTTCGTGCTGGCCGCCGGGGTGTGGCAGCCGATCGTGGACGCGGGCGGCACCTACTGGTACGCGTTCCTGCCCATCGACTCGCTGGGCACCGCCCTGCTGGCCGTCCCGGTCGGCGTCGGCTTCATCGCCCTCGGCTCGGTCCTCTCCCCCGTCCTGCTGCGCGGCCACTTCCTGCTGGCGCGCTCCTTCCTGGACCCGACCCCGCACATGGCGCTCGAGCAGCGGGTGCGGCGGCTCACCGAGACCCGGCACGACGCCGTGGACACCTCCGCCGCCGAACTGCGCCGCATCGAGCGCGATCTGCACGACGGCGCCCAGGCCCGGCTGGTGGCGATGGGCATGAGCCTGGGCACCGTGGAGGCGCTGATCGAGAAGGACCCGGCCAAGGCCAGGGAGTTGCTCGCCGCGGCCCGTACGAACTCCGCCGAGGCCCTGGCCGAGCTGCGCGACCTGGTCCGGGGCATCCATCCGCCCGTACTGGCCGAGCGCGGCCTGGGGGACGCGGTGCGCGCGCTGGCGCTGCGGATGGCGGTGCCGGTGGAGGTGGACGTGGACCTTACGGGCCGCCCCGACGAACCGGTCGAGTCGGCGGCGTACTTCGCGGTCAGCGAGGTGCTGACCAACGCGGCCAAGCACGCGGGTGCCTCGCGGATGTGGCTGGACATCCACCACCAGGACGGCATGCTGCGCATCACCGTGACCGACGACGGCCGCGGCGGCGCGGAGATCACCCCGGACGGCGGGCTGAGCGGCGTCGAGCGGCGGCTGGGCACCTTCGACGGGGTCCTCGCGGTCAGCAGCCCGGCCGGCGGGCCCACCATGGTGACGATGGAGATCCCCTGCGCCCTCTCGGCGCAGGGCGCCGCCCGATGACCCACCCGGCGCCCGACGCCGCCGGATGACCACCGCCGGGAAAATCCGGCGGCGGGACGTGCCGCCCCGGTGTTAGCGTGCCGAGGCCGGCCGCGGGACTCCGGTGCGACTTCCGGAACCCGCCTGCTAAGCGACGATTCGCAGTTCGTGCCCCCATTCCCCGGCCGGCTCCCGCACCCGTCGCCGGAGGCCCCCATGGAGACGCTGGCCGATCTGGTCGCCGCCGAGGACGTCCTGCTCTTCGTGAACGCGGCCATCACCTCGACGGGCCAGCGGGAGTTCCACTCCGACGCGGGCGAGCAGCGCATGTCGCTCGACTTCCTGCACTCCTACATGCTCGGGAACTACCGGGATCTGTACGCGGCGACACTCGCGTTGAACATCAATGACCACAACGCGGCGCTGATCGTTCGGCGGCTGCTGGAGAGCGCCAAGGAGGCCACACCGGAACAGCGCCGGACCGAGGGCCGGCTGATCGCCCGGCGTCTTGCCGCCCTTCCGCCGCCCCGGGTCTACCGGCTGTTCCGCGGGCTGCGCCGGGCCGGGGTCAACAACCGCCGCACCCGCGCCATCGTGCGCGACTGGCTGGCGGCCCGCCCCGACCCGGCGTTCGACGCGGTGAAGTACCGGGGTGCGGTCAAGTCGGCCGTCCGCCACGCACATCTGCGGCTCGACGGCGATCTCGGCCCGTTCCTCTTCGAGCCGGTCGGCCGCCGGACCGAGGGGTTCGGCTCCCCGCTGCTGGAGGCGTGGCGCCGCGCGCACTACGAGCGGTCCGCGGTGTACGACCTCCCGTACACCGTCGCCGAGGGCTTCGCGGCCAAGCACGGCATCGACCGCGCGGTCTTCCTGGAGCGGATCGCCCCGCGGCTCACCCGGCTGGAGCGGCTGCGGCTCCAGGGGGCGGCCCGCGCGGCCGGGGCCGACTCCGTACGGGCGGATCTGGCCACCATGCCGCTGACCCGGCTGGCGACCTATGTGCTCTCGCTCCCGCTGGACGAACGGGCCGCGCGCCGCACCGGGTTGACCGCCGCGCTGCGCGCCGCCGCACGGCGCGCGGCGGGCGCCCGGGCCGGTACCTGGGGCCGGGTCGCGGCGGTCCTCGACGACAGCTTCTCGTCGTTCGGCTCCACACGGAAGCGGCGCCGCCCGCTCGCCGTCGCGCTCGGCTGTCACTTCCTGCTGGAAGCGCTGGCGGAGGAGTTCATTCCGCTGTGGTTGTCGGGCGGCCGGGATCCGCTGATGCGGTATCCGTACGGCCCCACGCCGCTCGGCGAGCGGATCCTGGACGCACTGGAGCACCGGCCGGACCGGCTGCTGATCGTCTCCGACGGCTGGGACAACGCACCGCCCGGACTGGCCGGAGAGGTGCTGCGCGTCTGGCGCGCCCGCCTCGACCCCGGTCACCGCACCGGTGCGGTGCACCTCAACCCGGTCTATGACGCGGAGAGCTTCGACGTGCGGCGGCTGGCACCGGGCGTGCCCACGGCCGGGGTGCGGGACGCGGAGGACCTGCCGACGCTGGTGGAGTTCGCGCGGTTCGCGGAGGGGCGTACCGGCCTGGCCGAGCTGCGGGCGCATCTCGACACCCGGGTGCGGCACTTCCTGGACCGGCCCGGGCCGGACGAGCCGCTGCCGGAGGGACCATGACCACCACCACGACGCTGGAGCTGGCCGGGCTGACCGCCCTGCCCGCCCAGACCTGGGGCGCGATCCGGCTGGTGCCCCTCGTCCGGGACCAGCCGATCGCCGATCTGCGGCTGGACGCCCGGCTCTACGGCGACGACCTCGCCGCCGTCGCGCTCGACCGGCGCACGGCGTACTACGCCTACATTCCGCACGGTTTCGTCGCCACCTGGACTGCCGACGGGACCCCGGCCGCGGCGTACGGCACCCGGCTGCGGCAGGGGGACGAGCGGCGGGCCGGCCCGCCGCCGTGCGTCTCCCTGCGCTTCCACCGCCGGATGGCGCGCCGCGTCGACCGCAACCGGCTGCGCTTCCTCCCCCTGCACCTCGCGCTGGAGGGCTATCTCGCCCTGCACTTCGGCGGCCCCGCGGTGGTGTGGGAGGAGTGGTCCCACCGGGCGGTCAGCCGGGGTCTGTCCCCGAGGGTCGAGCAGGCGTATGCCGGGGCCGAGGTGGAGGGGCTGCGCGACGCGCTGCGGGTCTTCGAGATCCACCCCGGCCAGTGCGGGGCCATGGTCTACGCGGCCGACGCCCTCACGGCCGCCTTCGTGGTGCCGCACCCCGACGACTACCGCGCCCTGCACCCCTCGCTGGTCCTGGACCTCTTCGGGGAGCTGATCCACCACTACACCACGCTGTACGGCCCGGTCCCGGAGTTCCGGGCCCGGATCCGCGACGGCGCGGTGGGCTCGCTGGCCGAGCTGCGGGCGGAGGCCGCCCGGCATCAGCGGGAGTGGGCGGAGTTCCACGACCACACCATGGCGGGCGGGCTGCTCGACGAGTCGTACTCCCTCCAGCGCGTCCGCACGATGGGGCCTTTCGCCCTGTCCCGTTTCCTGCCGCCCTTCCATCGCAACACCGAGCAGCACATCGGCGAGACCATCACCCACGAGGACGGCCGCCTGGCCTACCTCAAGACCTTCCGCCTCTCCGAGGCCCAGACCCGGCGCGGCCATCTACTCACCCTCCTCGCCGCCCACGACTGGCACTTCGGCGCGACTGCCGACGCCCTGGGGGTGAGCCGCGACCAGCTCGCCTCCCGGGTGGAGCACGCGGGGTTCGGCGCGCTGCTGCGCCAGGACATACGCGACCACTACCGCGCGGCGGCGCGCGGGACGGCGCCCTGACGAGCTGGCTGCGCCCTCGCCCTGACGGCCGCCGCCCTGCTCTCCGCCCGCACGTCCCGCCGTGCAGGTCAGCTTTATGACGAGCGACAAGACCGCGCCGCGCGCGCTCAGTCAGTGATGTACCAGTCGTCCTTCAGGTACTCCAGGGTGCTGGTCCCGATCTCGTTTTCGGAGAAGGTGACGGAGGCCTTGACCGCATCGGCCGGAATGTCGATCTTGGCGGGGCTTCGTACGACGACCTTCTGCGGGTCGACCGTCGCGGTCTGCAGAGCCTTCTTCTGCGTAGGCGAGATCATCTGGAACGTGACGAGGAACGTGGACGTGCACGGACCGAACCCCTGGTCCTCCGCCTGCTTCGCCGCGGGCCCGGCCACCTCGCAGACCGTCTTGATGTCCTCCCGGCCCACGGCGTGCAGATACTCCTCGTACCGCCGGAACGCCCCTTCCTTCGTCCTGGGCGCGGCCTGGCCCGTGGGCTGTTCTGTGGGCTGATCCGTGGGCTGATCCGTGGGCTGGTCCTTGGGCGGATCCGTCGGCGGCTTGTCGGCGGGCCCGCAACTGTCGTTGGTGAAGATGCCCGACAGCAGACGCCCCGGGCGCGGGCCCATCGGCCCGTTGAATCCGCTCACATGCTGCTGCGACCCCCACCACCCGGCGTACCCCCACCAGGGCTCGCGGTTGACAGGGCGGGCGTGCTCCCAAGTGCGCCACTCGGCGCCGCCCTTCGAGGGCCGATCGAGCGTGCCGTTCACCCACTGGTTCTTATCGGTCGGATAGGAGCCGTGTGAACCACGCGCCGAGTACACCGTCGGATGCCCGTCCTGCGGATCCAGTTCCGACCACTTCACGCTGCACGTATCCTTGCCGTGCTTCGCGAACGTCACCGCCTCCGGCTTGCCGTCGCGCAGCTGGACCGCGACGCGCTCCCAGTCGCCCTCGTGCCGGTTGCCCGGGGTCAGGTTGTTGTAGGCGTAGAAGAACCAGTAGACGTACGCCGCGCGCTTCGGGTCGGTCTTGTGGTTGTGGTACTCCCAGTAGACCGGCGCGTCAGTGCCCTCGCCCTTCCGCACCTCCTTCGGCGGGTCGAGATAGAAACCGCCGTCGGCCTCGGCCGAGGTGTGCCACTTGTCCCCGTGTCCGGGGCAGGACACCGGCTTGGACGACGACTTCCCCGGCTGCACGTCCGCGTGCTGGTAGGAATTGTCCTTACTCCCCAACCGCCGCGGGTCGGGCGGATCGGCCACCGGTCCCTCGTCACGGCAGAAGCCGTCGTGGTCGAAGCGCAGCGCGGACCGCCCGATGAACCGCGTCGCGTCCATCGGCAACAGCGACTCCCCCTTGGCCAGCCGCACCAACGGCGCGAACCGCGCGGCCTCGGCCGCGGACCCCTTGGAAGGCTCCGCCCCCGTCCACTCCTTCTCCTTCTCCGGCCCGCACGCCACCAGCGCCACCGAAAGCGACACCGCCACGCCCACCATCACCCGCATCCGACCCAGCACCGGCTCCCCCTTCGTTCGCCCGCCACCAGCCGGCAGCATGTCAAGAGGACATTACGCGGAATCCGACAGAACGGTTCCCCGCGCGGGGCGCCCAACCCACAGGGCCACCCCGCGCGGAAGCCTTCCCCTTGCGCTCAGCCGTGCTGCTCCTCGGGCTTCGGCGGCGCGAGGGCGAACCACACCGCCCGCCCGGGCCGCTGGTCCCCTCCCGCTCACCGCACAGCGGTACATTCGTCGGATTCGGTCACGTCCCCCACCCCAGGGGCCCGACGAAGTCTTGGAGCCGCCGTGCGCGTTGTCCTCGCCGAAGACCTCTTCCTCCTGCGGGACGGGCTGGTGCGGATGCTGGAGGCGTACGACTTCGAGGTCGTGGCCGCCGTGGAGAGCGGGCCCGAGCTGAGCAAGGCGCTGGCCGAGCTGGAGCCGGATGTGGCGGTGGTGGATGTGCGGCTGCCGCCGTCGTTCAGCGACGAGGGGCTGCAGTGCGCGCTGGCGGCGCGGCGGGCGCGGCCGGGGCTGCCGGTGCTGGTGCTGTCGCAGCATGTGGAGCAGCTGTACGCGCGGGAGCTGCTCGCGGACGGCAGCGGGGGCATCGGCTATCTGCTCAAGGACCGGGTCTTCGACGCCGATCAGTTCATCGACGCGGTGCGGCGGGTCGCCGCCGGGGGCACGGCGATGGATCCGCAGGTGATCTCGCAGCTGCTGGACCGGCGCGCCCAGGACCGGCCGCTGGGGCGGCTGACGCCGCGGGAGCTGGAGGTGATGGAGCTGATGGCGGAGGGGCGGTCCAATACGGCGATCGCGGCGCAGCTGTTCGTCACCGAGCGGGCGGTCGCCAAGCACACCTCCAACATCTTCGGCAAGCTCGGCCTGCCGCCGTCGGACGACAACAACCGGCGGGTGCTGGCGGTGCTGGCCTACCTCGACCGTGGCTGATCCGCCGGAGCCGGTCGGCCGTGACCCGGCCCGCCGGAACCGGTCGGCCGTGACCCGGCCCGCCGGAGCCGGTCGGCCGTGACCCGGCCTCCCGTGCGCCCCATTGCTCCCACCCCACAACGCTGGTTAAGTGCCTTGTCCATATGACCCATTGGCCGTTGTCCGTTGGGGGGCGCATGAGCGACCTGAGCAGACGCACGCTGATCGGAACCGCCGGAGCACTGGGGGCCGGGGCCACGCTGGGGAGCCGGTTACCGGCGATGGCCGACGAACCGTACGACGCACAGGACACCGCGGTGACCGCGTTCGACACCGCTCCCGCGCGCGCCGCCCTGCGGCGGCTGCTGCCGGCGCACGCCGATCAGTTCCGGCTGGTGGCGCTGGAGAAGCGGGGCGCCGAGGAGCGGTTCGAGGTCGGCGGGTCCGCGGGGCGGCTGACGGTCTCCGGGACCAGTCCCGCGGTGCTGCTCACCGGGGTGCACTGGTATCTCAAGTACACCTGCCACGCCCAGATCACCTGGTCCGGCGATCAGCTGAACCTGCCGGGGAAACTGCCCGCGCCCGCCCGGAGCGTCACCCGCTCGACCTCGCTCCCGCACCGCTTCGCGTTCAACGACACCCACGACGGCTACACCGCGCCGTTCGCCGACTGGGACCGCTGGGAGCACCTGATCGACATCGCGGCCCTGCACGGCTGCAACGAACTGCTGGTCACCGCCGGTCAGGAGGGTGTCTACCACCGGCTGCTGCAGGACTTCGGCTATACGGACGACGAGGCGCGCGCCTGGCTCCCCGCCCCCTCCCACCAGCCGTGGTGGCTGCTGCAGAACATGAGCGGTTACGGCGGCCCGGTGTCCACCGCGCTCCTGGCCAAGCGCACCGAGCTGGGGCGGCGGATCGCCGACCGGCTGCGGGAGCTGGGCATGCGGCCGGTGTTCCCCGGCTACTTCGGCACCGTCCCGGACGGCTTCGCGGACCGCAACCCGGGGGCCCGTACGGTCCCGCAGGGCGACTGGAACGGGCTCAGGCGGCCCGACTGGCTCGATCCGCGCACCGAGGTGTTCCGGAAGGTGGCCGCCGCCTTCTACCGCCATCAGGACGAACTGTTCGGTGAGGCCGAGCTGTTCAAGATGGATCTCCTGCACGAGGGCGGCGACCCCGGGGACGTCCCCGTGCCGGAGGCCGCCCGCGCCGTGGAGACCTCGCTCCGGACCGCCCGCCCCGGCGCCACCTGGGTGATCCTCGGCTGGCAGGAGAACCCGCGCCGCGATCTGCTGGACGCCGTCGACCACGACCGGATGCTCATCGTGGACGGTCTTTCGGACCTGGACACCGTCACCGACCGGGAGCAGGACTGGGGTGCGGTGCCGTACGCGTTCGGCACCATCCCCAACTTCGGCGGCCGCACCACGATCGGCGCCAAGACCCATATGTGGACCAAGCGGTTCACCGTATGGCGCGACAAACCGGGCAGCAAGCTGGTCGGCACGGCCTATATGCCGGAGGCGGTCGAGCGGGATCCGGCCGCGCTCGAGCTGTTCAGCGAGTTGGCGTGGCGGGATGAGGCGGTGGACCGGGCCGAGTGGTTCCGCTCCTACGCCGATGTGCGCTACGGCGGGCGGGACGCCAGGGCCCGGGAGGCGTTCGCCGCGCTGCGCGACACCGCGTACGAGATCAGCAGCAAGGACGGCCGCCCGCACGACTCGGTGTTCGCCGCCCGGCCCTCCCTGACCGCGCGTTCGGGCACCAACTACGCCACCCACACCCCCGCCTTCGACCCGGCCGGGTTCGACGTGGCCTTCGCGGCGCTGCTGGGCGTGCGCGCCGGGCTGCGCGACAGCGACGCCTACCGCCACGACCTCACCGACATCGCCCGGCAGGCGCTCGCCAACCGCTCCTGGCAGCTGATCCCGCAGCTCCAGGACGCCTACGACCGTAAGGACCGCACGGCCTTCCGGACACTGTCCCGGCTGTGGCTCAAGCTGATGCGGCTCAGCGACGACATGACCGGTGCCCACCGGCGGTTCCTGCTGGGCCCATGGCTCGAGGACGCCAAGCGGATGGCGTCGGGCGATGAGGAGTCGGCCCAGCTGGAGCGGGCCGCGCGCACCCTCATCACCACCTGGGCGGACCGCGCCACGGCCGACGGCGGCAAGCTGGCCAACTACGCCAACCGCGACTGGAGCGGCCTCATCGCCGACTTCCACCTCCCCCAGTGGCAGTCCTATCTGGACGAGCTGGAGGACGCGCTGGCGGAGAACCGCCCGCCGCGCACCTTCGACTGGTTCGCCGTCGAGGAGCCGTGGACGCGCGAGCGCAAGAGCTACCCCGTGCGGCCGACGGCGGACGCCCTCCGCACCGCCCAGCGGGTGTACGAGGCGCTGGCCAAGGCCCCGTACCAGGGCACGCTGACCGTCACCGCCGAGCCCGCCACCCTGCCGCCCGGCGGCTCCGCGTCCCTCACCGCCGCCCTGCGCAACGTCAACGGGCTGCGCCCCACCGGCCGCGTCGACTTCGACCTCACCGTGACCGGTCTTGACCCGTCCCCGGACGGGCCGACCCGGCTGCCGGGCGTCCCGGCGGGCGGCACGGGCGAGGCCCGCTGGCGGGCGACCGCACCCGACGAGCCGCTGGAGCACCCGCTCAAGCCGCTGCCGTACGAGCTGGGCGTGACGTACGGGCCGCGGGGCGAGGAGCGGGTGCGGGCCGTGCGCACCGGGACGCTGTGGATCGCCGGACCGCTGGCGGAGGGCTTGCGGACGGTCACCAACAGCGGTGCGGCCTTCGGCCAGTTGGACGAGCGGTTCGCGATCGACGGCGCGGGCCAGGACCTGTGGAAGGGCACCGCCGAATTCGGCTCCATCTACCGCGATGGCGTCCTTACGGTGGGCACGGCCATGACCGTGAAGGTGGACGCCCAGGCGGCCACCGGGCCCTGGGCGCGGGCCGGGATCATCGTCCGCGACGACCTCGCCACGGCGGGCTCCCCCGGCTTTGTGAACCTCTCCGTCACCCCGGCCAACGGTGTCGTCCTGTCGTACGACTCGGGCGGCGACGGCACGCTGGACACCTACCAGCGGATCACCGGCGTCAAGGCGCCCGTACTGCTGCGGCTGACCCGTACCGCCGCCACCTCCTACACCGGCGAGCTGTCCACCGACGACGGCGCGAGCTGGCGGAAGGTCGCCACCGTGACGGCGCCGGGCGGGGCGGCCGCGCAGGACGCCGGGATCTTCATGAGCGCGGCGAACGGCGGCACGGGCGCCCGGGGGACGGTCGAGTTCAGCGGCTGGAAGACCGGTACGCCGTAGGGGGTCGGCGTCAGTGGCGGGGCGGGGCTCAGCGTGTGTCCGGCGGGACTCGGCGCCTGCGGCGGGCTG
>NZ_JAAAYH010000186.1:0-16779 GCF_018035285.1 Streptomyces sp. MK37H
GATCCGCGAGGTGCGTGTCAGCCTGAGGCCCGTGGGGGCCTGCGGTGGGTACGCCGTGGCCACCGCCGACTTCGAGGCGCTTCGGGAAGGCTCGGGCCTGCTCTTCGAGTTCGTCTCGGCGCTGGACGCGGGCCGCCTTCCGCACGATCTCTCCGACGCCTTCGAACGCGGCGTCCACGAGACCCTGTGCGCCTTCGGGACGCGCCGGATGCCCACGGTGGCCTTCCGCGTCCGCCTCCGTGACGCGCGGTGGACCGAGGCCGAGTCCGGTCCGGGGACGTTCACCGTGGCCGGCCGCAGGGCGGCCGCGGAGGCGCTGCGCCGCCATGAGGCCATCGGGACGCGCTGACGGTATCCCCGTCCACATCCCCGTCCACCGCGCGGCGGCATCGCCTCGCTGCCCGCCGGGTACACGGGAGAATTCGCGGAAGGCACCGACCCACCGGTATGCCAATGGTGCAATAGCCATGCAGGCTCTGGTATCAAACCTGGCCGTGGCCTCACGGCCGTGTTGAGCTGCGCATTGCCCGTCACAGGTGGAGGAACGTTCATGCACCCAGTCACCGGCTCCCGCGCTTCCGTCCCCGCCATGGGCCGCGCCCCCCGCCTGTCCGCCGACCGGGTCCGGACGCCGCCCCGGATGCCCGCCGCCCGTCCGCCGATCCGGTCGCGGGCCGACGGCGAGACCGTGGCGCTGCTGCATCGCGCCGCCCGGGTGCTCATCGAGGAGGTACCACGGCTGACGGACCGTATCGTCGCGCTGATGAAGGAGCGGGAGCCCGCCTACCGTTCCGCCGCCGTGGACCCGCACGAGGTGTGGCGGGAGGTCCACGACTCGCTCAGCCACAATGTGCGCTCGCTGGTGCACCCCAAGGAGACGCGCGAATCGGCCCGGTTCTGCGCGTGGCGGATCGGCACCGACCGCGCCGCCCAGGGCTTTCCGCTGGACGCGCTGCTGCACGCGTACCGCATCGGCTGCACCGTCGTCTGGGAGCAGCTCCTGGAGACCGCCTCGAAGGAGGACCCGCTCGGCGCCCAGTCGCTGGTCCATGTCGCCGCTGATGTGTGGAACTTCGTCGATGAGCACTGCACCCTCGTCGCCACGGCGTACCAGGAGGTCGAGCGGCAGCTCTCCTGGCATCGTGAGAACCGCTACCGGATCATCGTCGCGGCCCTGCTCGACGGCACCGCCCGGGTGAGCGACTTCCCCGAGGCGGAGCAGGTTCTCGGCCTGCCCGAGCAGGGGCGTTACGCGGTCGTGGCGTTGGAGGACGCCGACGCACCGTGCCGGACGCCGCACTCCGTCAAGGTGGGCGACGGACTCCGTACGGTCTGGCACACGGCGGAGGGCACCGCCCACGCCATCGTGTTGCTCGGCGACGGCGATGGCGACGGCGGCGCGGAGCGGCTGGTGCGCGGGCTGGAGGTGCCGCCCGGCGCACGGGCCGGGGTCAGCCCCGCCGTGACCGGCCTCGCCGCGATCAACACGGCCCGCCGGCTCGCCGATACGGCGCTGCGCACCCGCCCGGCCGCCGGGACGGCGGCGCTGCTGGAGGAGCGCTATCCGGAGGCGCTGGTGGTGTCCTCCCCGGACCTCGGCACCGCGCTCGCCGACCGGATGCTCGGACCGGTCCTGGCCCTGGAGTCCGCCGACCGGGAGATGCTGCTGACGACGCTGGCCGCCTGGCTGGAGGCCGGGGGATCGGCGCGCCGCGCGGGCGGGCTGCTGTTCTGCCACCGCAACACGGTGCTCAACCGGCTGCGCCGCTACGAGCAGTTGACCGGGCGTTCGCTGGACCACCCGCGCGAGGTCATGGAGTTGTCGCTCGCGCTGTCCGCGCACCGGCTGCTGACGCCCTGAGAACCACCCGTCTGCCTGAGCCGATGTGGGCGTGCACAACGGCCCCGCGCCGATCATGTGCGCCCGTCACACGGTCCGCCGGTTGGGCTGTACGCGACCCTTCTGACCTGCTGTCGTGGCGTTTCCGTCCCGGCGACCCGGGACGGAACCCGCACAAGGAGCCGCGACATGTCCGACCACGACCATCCCTGGGGTCCGTTCCCGTCCGCCCCCTCCCGCACCGCCACGTTCCCGCCCCGCTCCGCGGCGCCGCCTCCGCCGACACGGCGCTCACCGTGGCAGCGGCCGTGGCCCTGGTCGGCGCGGGCGGCCTGCACCGCGCTCACCTGTCATGTGGCCGCCGTGGTGGTCAACTGCGCCGCCGAAGGCGTCGTCAACCTCGGCGCGGGCGGCGGGTTCACCGTGGGCGCCATGCTGATCGGCCTGGACGCGGCGGTGCTGCTCACCGTCCTGGCCCGGGCCCACCGCCGGGCCGGCTTCACGGGGGAGGGGGAGCGGTGAGCTTCCTCGACCCCAGAACGCTCGCGTTCGTGCTCTTCGCGGGCTTCATGGCCGTCTCGTTCCTGCTGTGCATCCTCGCGGCCACCGGCAACGACGACCCCACCGAGTTCTACCTGGGTACCGGCGCGCTCAGCCCGATGCAGAACGGCCTGGCCATCGCGGGCGACTACATCTCCGCCGCCACCGTGCTCAGCACCACCGGCACCATCGCCCTGGCCGGATTCGACGGCGTGCTCATCGCCACGTCCACCGTGCTCTCCATCCTGATGTTCATGCTGGTCCTCTCCGGACCGCTGTGCGGACGGGGGCGGTTCACCCTCGGCGACGTCCTCTCCGAGCGGCTGAGCGAGCGCCCGGCCCGCACCGGCACCGCCGTCGTGGTGCTGGTGGTCGTCATGCCGCTGCTGCTGGTCCAGCTCAACGGCGCGGGCGCCATGCTGGCCCTGCTGCTCGGCATCCCCGGAAGCGGCGCGGTCACCGGCTGCACCATCTTCATCGGCTCGCTCATGGTCTGCTACGCCGCCCTCGGCGGGATGAAGGGCACCGGATTCGTCCAGATCCTCAAGACGGTGCTGCTGCTCGCCGCGTTCGTCCTGCTCGCCTGTCTGGTGCTGAAGCGCTTCTCCTGGAACCCGGCCACCCTCTTCGACGCCGCGGCCGACGCCAGCGGCTACGGCGACGGCTTCTGGCAGTCCGGCCGCCAGTACGGGGACTCCCTCAGCGGCCGCCTGGACGTCATCAGCGTCCAGCTCACCCTCGCCCTCGGCGCGGCCTGCATGCCCCACCTCACCATGCGGCTCCACCCGATCCGCAGCATGCGGGCCGCCCGTGCCGCCACCACCTGGGCGGTGGGCGCGGTCACCACCATCCTCGGGCTGATCGTGATCGTGGGCGCCGGAGCCACCGCCGTCGTCGGCGCCCGCGCCCTGCGCGCCTCCGACCCCACCGGCAGCGACTCGCTGCTGCTGCTGACCCTCGCCCTGGACCCGGCGGCGCAGGAGGCCGACCAAAGCCTGCTCTTCTCCGTCGTGGCCTGCGCGGTCGTCGCCACCACCCTTGCGGCGGTCGCCGGACTCACCCTGGCCGCCGCGGCCTCCCTCGCCCATGACGTCCTGGCCAAGGTCGTCTTCAAGGGCGGGCTCTCGGCGAACCGGGAACTGGCCGCCGCCCGTACGGCCATCGTGGCCGTCGGCGTCGCGGCCGTCGTCCTCGCCATCGTCACCCAGCACTGGAACCGGCAGGTCCTGATCTCCTTCACCTTCGCGGCCGCCGCCTCGGCCCTGCTGCCGGTCGTGCTCTACGGCACCCTGTGGCGCGGCTTCACGGTGAACGGACTGCGCTGGGCGCTGTACGGGGGGCTCCTGCTCACCGCCGTGGCCATGGCCTTCTCCCCGGCGATCTCCGGCAACCCGCTCGCGGTCTTCCCCGAGCGCGACTTCCACTGGTTCCCGCTCCGCAACCCGGGCCTGATCACCATTCCGGCCGGTTTTCTGCTCGGCTGGCTCGGATCCCGGTTCGGAGGCCACGGACGGCGGGCCCGGCATATCCAGGGCCCGGAGCGAGGGGAGACGTCCTACGCGATGCACACCGGCTGACGCGAGGATCGCCTTACGGAGTTCGGGGCCCGGCCCCGGCTTTGGCGCGCCGGTGGGCGGCCACCCGTTCACGGGTCGCACACCGGCGTGAGCAGTAGCGGCGCTCCGGTCCGCTGCCCACAGTGAGGAAGACATCGCCGCAGCGGGGAGAGGAGCACAGACCGCCGGGCGGGCGCTGACCCTCCCAGAGCAGCACGGTCAGCGCCATGCACGAGGAGGCGAGGAACCACTCGCCCCAGGGCGCCTCGTCATCGCTGTCCAGGTGCGGATGCCAGGGCGAGCGGCCGTCGTGCGAGCTGAGCCGGAGCGGGCCCGTGCCCTCCCGCAGCAGCCGGTTGAGCACCCCGGCGGCCTCGTCGACATGGCCCGCGGCGAACACCTCGCGCAGCCGCAGCGCGGCGGCGCGCATCCCCGCGACATCGTCGGCGCTGAGCTCGAGCGGGCCGGACTCCCCGTGGTCGAGCAGGAGCCCGGCGATCGCGGCGGGGTCCGGGCTCGGCTCCGCGGTCAGGGCGTTGACGAGGGCGGCGGTGCGCCGGGCGGTGGCCCGCACCGAATGCCGGGTGGACCAGTCGTCGTTCGAAGGCTGTGACACGCGGCCAATGTAACGCACCTGGCGAGATTTTGCGTTAGCGCCGTAACGTTCTATACATGACAGGGCGTTACATGATGGGGTGCTATCTGGGCGGGGCGGCCGCCGCCCGCACGGGGGACGAGATGTCCGGTCCCGCGCTGCTGCTGGCCGGTCCGGTGCTCACCGGTTCGCCCTCCTCGGGCTCGGCGCTGCTGGCGGGCATCATGGCCGCGGCCGCGGTCGGCGGACCCCTCTTCGGGGTGCTGCTCGACCGCTCGGCCCGGCCGGGCCGGCTGCTGGCCGCGGCGCTCGCCCTCTACGCGGCGGGGCTGGCCGCGATCCTTTTGGGCCTGGGGCGCGTGCCGTTCACCCTCACGGTTCTCCTCGCGGTGGGCGCGGGGCTGCTGGGACCGGCCCTGTCCGGCGGATGGACCTCCCAACTGCCCCGGGTGGCGCCGCTGCCGGACCTGCCACGCGCCACCGCGCTCGACGCGATGACGTTCAGCCTCGCCGCGCTGGTGGGACCCGCACTCGCCGGGGCCGTCGCGGGGGCGGCCGGAGCGCCGGCCGCCCTGGTGGTGTCCATCGCGCTGATCGGCCTCGCGCTGCCCGCCGCCTGGGCGCTCCCCGCGCCCGCGCGATCCGCGCCGGTCCCGCCGCCGGTCACGTCGGTCGTCGCCGATCTCACCGCCGGGCTGCGGGCCATCGTCCGCAGCCGGCCCCTGGCCCGGGCCACCGCCACCTCCGTGCTCTCCTGCGTGGGCCAGGGCGCGCTGCTCACGTGCTGGCCGCCGCTCGGCGCGGCCGTGCTCGGCAGCGCCGACCATGGCGCGCTGCTGCTGTCCGCCATCGCCGCGTCGGCCCTCGTGGCCAACGCGGTCCTCTCCCGCCGTCCCCGCCCGCCGCGCCCGGACACCGTGCTCCTCGGCGGAGCCCTGCTGCTAGCCCTCGCGCCCCTGGTCGCGGCCACCGGCCACCCGGCCGCGCTGATCGCCGCCGTACTGCTCACCGGCGCCGCCGAGGGTCCCCAGCTGACGGCCCTGTTCGCGATCCGCCACCGGGAGGCGCCCGAGCGGCTGCGCGGCCAGGTCTTCACCACCGGCGCCAGCCTGAAGATCACCGGCTTCGCCCTCGGCGCGGCCCTCGCCGGTCCGCTCGCCACCTGGTCGCTGCCCGTCGCCCTGGTGGCGGCAGGGGGGTGCGAGGCGCTCGCGGTCCTCGTCTTCGTATGCTTGCCGGACACTGCGGAGGCTGTGGCTCCGCTTCCGCCCCCGGGGGCTGTATGACGGAGCCATGTCAGGCATGATGACCTGCATGGAAGACCTGAAAGACCTGCTCCCCGTCGAGGCCGTCCGGCTCGACGTACGGGCGGCCGACTGGCGTGAGGCGATAGGTGCCGCCGGCCGTCTGATGGTGGAAACGGGAGCCACCACCGACGAGTACACCCGCGAGATGGTCGCCAACGTCGAGGAGAACGGGCCGTACATCGTCATCGCGCCGGGTGTCGCCTTCGCCCACTCCCGGCCGTCCCCGGCGGTGCTGTCCACCGGGATGTCCTGGGTCCGGCTCGCCGATCCCGTGGAATTCGGGCATGAGTCCAACGACCCCGTCACCCTCGTCGTCGCCCTGGCCGCCCAGGACTCCGCGGCGCACACCTCCGCGATGGCGAGCCTGGCGCGGCTCCTGGGTGACCCCGACACGGCGGCCGCCCTCGCGGCCGCGCCCACCCCGGAGGCGCTGCACGCCGTACTGGCCGGGGAGCGGCCGGAGGACGGCTCCCAGCCGGCGCCGTCCGAGCCGTCCGCCCCCGAGCTGCGGGCGGGCTCGCTGCACAAGATCCTCACCGTCTGTGGCAACGGCGTCGGCACCAGCCTGTTCCTCAAGAACACCCTGGAGCAGGTGCTGGACCGCTGGGGCTGGTCGAGGTTCGTCACCGTGGAGGCCACCGACACCATCTCCGCGAAGGGCAAGGCGTCAGAGGCCGTTGCCCTGCTCACCTCCCGTGAGATCGCCAGGACCCTGGGCGATGTGGGACGGCCGGTCAAGGTCGTCCAGGACTTCACCAGCACCGCCGAGGTGGACGCGGTGCTCCGGGACACGTACGACGTCTGAACGACGGGGACAGAGGAAGCACCATGGGCTGGTTCGTCACCCTTGCCACGTTTCTCGTCAATGAGATTCTGAGCGAGCCCGCGTATCTGATCGGCATCATCACCGCCGTCGGACTCATCGCGATGAAGAAGAGCACCGGGCAGATCATCGGCGGCGCCATCAAGGCGACCCTCGGCTTTCTGCTGATCGGCGCGGGAGCGGGGCTGGTCACCGACTCCCTCGCCCCGCTGGGCACCATGATCCAGGGCGTCACCGGCGCCCACGGCGTCATCCCCACCAACGAGGCCATCGTCGGCATCGCCCAGGACCAGTTCGGCTCGCGGGTCGCCTGGCTGATGATCCTGGGCTTCGTGGTCAGCCTGCTGCTGGCCCGGTTCACCCCGCTCCGCTATGTCTTTCTGACCGGGCACCACATGCTCTTCATGGCCACGCTGCTGACCGTGGTCCTGGCAGGCGGCGGCCGCTCGACCATCGCCGTGGTGGCCGTCGGCGGTGTGCTGCTGGGCATCATGCTGGTCGCCATGCCCGCCTTCGCGCACCCCTGGACCAAGCGCGTCACCGGCAGCGACACCGTCGCCATCGGCCACTTCGGCACGGCCGGATACATCGTGGCGGGCGCGGCCGGAAAGGTGGTCGGCAAGCGCAGCCGCTCCACCGAGGAGATGAAGCTCCCCGAGGGGCTGCGCTTCCTGCGCGACTCGATGGTGGCCACCGCCCTGTCGATGCTGCTGATCTACCTGGTCATGGCGGTCCTCCTGCTCGTCAAGGAGGGGCAGAAGGCCGCCTTCAAGGCGTTCGCCACGGGCACCGGCGGCGCCGTGGCCACCGACACCGGCAACTACCTGATGCAGTCCGTGATGCAGGGGCTCCAGTTCGGCATCGCCGTCGCGGTGATCCTCTTCGGCGTCCGTACGATCCTCGGTGAACTCGTCCCCGCCTTCCAGGGGATCGCGCAGAAGGTCGTCCCCGGCGCCCTGCCCGCGCTCGACGCGCCCATCGTCTTCCCGTACGCGCAGAACGCGGTGCTGATCGGCTTCATCTCCAGCTTCACCGGCGGGCTGATCGGCCTGGCCCTGCTCACCTGGGTATTCAACCCGGCCTTCGGCCTCGCCCTGGTGCTGCCCGGTCTGGTGCCGCACTTCTTCACCGGCGGCGCGGCCGGGGTCTACGGCAACGCGACCGGCGGCCGGCGCGGCGCGGTCGTGGGGGCGTTCCTCAACGGGCTGCTCATCACCTTCCTCCCCGCCCTGCTGCTCAAGGTGCTCGGCGCGTTCGGCGACCAGAACACCACCTTCGGCGACGCCGACTTCGGCTGGTTCGGTGCGCTCATCGGCAACGCGGGCAAGGCCGGTGGCGCCGCCGGGCTCGTGGTCATCGTGCTGCTCGGCCTCGCGGTCCTCGGGGCGGCGATCCTGGTGCAGAAGCGGGTGGTCGACACCGGCTGGGACCCGGGCGCGGCGCGCGACGCCCTGATGCCGCGCGAGAGCGTGCCGGTGCCCGCCGAGGCGGGCAGCGCCACGGCCGCCTACGCCAAGATCCCGCCGCCCGCGGGGGCTCCCGCACCCCCGCCCGCGCCCTGACGCGCCGTGCCGCCCCGGTGGTCCCTCCGACGGGACCACCGGGGCGGGGGCTCACGTCCGTTTGACGTAGTCGCGCAGGTGGACGGCGGTGAGCGAGCCGCCGGTGTCCACGAGGTCGGCGGGGGTCCCGGTGAACACCACCTGACCGCCGTCGTGGCCCGCCCCCGGACCCATGTCGACGATCCAGTCCGCATGGGCCATCACGGCCTGGTGGTGCTCGATGACGACGACCGTGTTGCCCGTGTCGACGAGCCGGTCGAGCAGGGCGAGCAGCTGGTCCACATCGGCGAGGTGCAGTCCGGTGGTCGGCTCGTCCAGGACGTACGTCGTGCCGCTCCGCGCCATGTGGATGGCCAGCTTCAGCCGCTGGCGCTCACCCCCGGAGAGCGTGGTGAGCGGCTGGCCCAGCGCCAGATAGCCCAGCCCCACCGCGGCCAGCCGGTCCAGGATCACCCGGGCCTGACCGGTGGTGAAGAACTCCAGCGCCTCGGCCACCGACATGCCCAGGACATCGCTGATGTTCCGCCCGCGCAGCCGGTATGTCAGCACCTCGGGCCGGAACCGCTTCCCCTCGCAGTCCTCGCACACCGAGGCCACCTCGGCCATCATGGCCAGGTCGGTGTAGATCAGCCCGATGCCCTTGCACCGCGGGCAGGCGCCCTCGGAATTGGCGCTGAACAGCCCCGGTTTGACGCGGTTGGCCTTCGCGAACGCCGTCCGGATCGGATCGAGGAGCCCGGTATAGGTGGCCGGGTTGCTGCGGCGGGAGCCACGGATCGCCGACTGGTCCGCGACGATCACCTCCTCCCGCCCGGACAGCGACCCATGGATCAGGGAGCTCTTGCCCGATCCGGCGACACCGGTGACGACGGTGAGCACACCGAGCGGGATGTCCACGCTCACATCCCGCAGATTGTGCAGCCGCGCGCCCCGGACCGGCAGTTGCCCGGTGGGCTGCCGCACCTTCTCCCGCAGCCGCACCCGGTGGTCCAGATAGCGCCCGGTCAGGGTGTCGGAGGCGCGCAGACCCGCCAGGTCGCCCTGATAGCAGACGCGTCCGCCCGCCACCCCGGCGCCGGGCCCCAGGTCCACCACATGGTCGGCGATCCGGATGGTCTCCGGCTTGTGCTCCACGACCAGCACCGTGTTGCCCTTGTCCCGCAGCTGCAGCAGCAGCCGGTTCATGCGCTCGATGTCATGCGGATGCAGACCCACCGTGGGCTCGTCGAAGACATAGGTGACATCGGTCAGGCTGGAGCCCAGATGCCGGACCATCCGCACCCGCTGGGCCTCGCCGCCGGACAGGGTGCCGGACTCCCGGTCCAGGCTCAGATACCCCAGGCCGATCTCGACCAGGGAGTCGAGGAGCGCACGCAAGCTCTCCAGCACCGGCCCGACGGAATCGTCCCGGATCCCGCGTACGAACTCCGCCAGATCGCTGATCTGCAGGGCCGAGCAGTCCGCGATGGAGCGGCCGTCGATCCGGCAGGACCGGACGGCCTCGCACAGCCGGGCGCCCTCACACTCCGGGCACTCGGTCAGGGTCATGGCCCGGTCGGCGAACGCGCGCATGCGCGGCTGCATCGTCTCCCGGTCCTTCGCCAGGTACTGCCGGCGGACCTTGGTCACCAGCCCCTCGTAGGTGAGGTTGTTCTTCCCCGCCTTGATCTTGGTGGCCGGTTTGTGGAGGAAGTCCTCCCACTGGTCCGGGGTGTAGTCCCGGAGCTTGGTATCGGGGTCGAAAAGGCCGGAGGCCGCCATAACCTGCCAGTGCCAGCTGTCCACCTCGAATCCGGGGACGGTGATCGCCCCCTCCTTCAACGACTTCTCCCTGTCGATGAGTTGGCCGATGTCGATGTCGGTGACCCGGCCGAGCCCCTCGCACCGCGGACACATGCCCTCGGCGGTGTTGAAGCTGAAGGCGAGGGGAGGGCCGACGTACGGGCTGCCGATCCGGCTGAACAGGATCCGCAGCAGGGTGTGGGCATCGGTGGCGGTGCCCACGGTGGAACGGGAGTTGGCGCCCATCGGCTCCTGGTCCACGATGATCGCCGCGCTCAGATTCCGCAGCGAGTCGACGTCCGGACGGCCGAGCGTCGGCATGAAGTTCTGGACGAACGCCGTATAGGTCTCATTGATCAGCCGCCTCGACTCCGCGGCGATGGTGTCGAAGACGAGCGAGGACTTACCGGATCCGGAGACACCGGTGAAGACCGTGAGCCGCTGCTTGGGAATGTTCACACTCACGCCCTGGAGGTTGTTTTCCCTGGCGCCACGGACCTTGATTTCGCTGACATCCATGCCTTCAAGTGTTTCATTGAAGTGCACGTTGAGACTTTTCCCGGCTTTCTGCCCAACCCCCGCCGGGCGCAGCGCGATGGAGCCGGCGCTAACCTTCAACTCGCCCGTGAACCCTCGACCTGAAGGTGACGAACCGTGAGCCGTACGGACGCAGCGCTGCGCCCCGTCGATCTGGCCCGTATGGCGGGTGTCTCCACCCAGCAGATCCGCAACTACGTCGACGCGGGCATCCTGCCCCCGGCCGCCCGCACCTCCGCCGGATACCGCAGACTCGACGACCGGCACCGCAGAGCCCTGGTGACCTACCGGGCCCTGATGCCGGGGTACGGCGCGGAGACCGCCCGCGCGGTCATGCGGGCCGTCCACGACGAGGACGTCGCCCTGGCGCTCACCCTGGTCAACGCCGGACATGCGGCGCTCCATGACCAGCGGCTCTCCCTCGAGGCGGCGGGGAAGGCGCTCGAAGCGGTCGCCGAGCAGACTCCGGACGCGTCGGCGCCGTCACGCTCCGGGCCGCTGCGCATCGGCGAGGTGGCCGCCCGTCTGGGGTTGCGCACCTCGGCCCTGCGGGTGTGGGAGTCCGCCGGTCTGCTGCGCCCGCGGCGCGACCGGAGCACCGGCTACCGCGTCTACGGGCCGTCCGACGTCCGGGACGCCCGGATGATCGACCTGCTGCGCCAGGTCCGCTATCCGCTGCCCCAGATCCGGCCCGTCCTCGAGGGCCTGCGCCGCACGGGGAGCAGTGAGGCCCTGCGTACGGTCATCGCCCGACGTCAGGAGGGGCTCGCCCAGCGTGCCACGGCCATGCTCGAGGGCTCCTGCCGGCTGCACCACTACCTCACGGAAAACGGATCGGCCGAGGACCGATGAGTTCTCGGCGGGGGAGCGGTCTGTAGGGGTAAACGCTCCCCAGCGCAGGAGGTACCGATGGCCAGTGACGGATTCACCACGTGCCTGTGGTTCGACGGCCGGGCCGAAGAGGCGGCGCAGCACTACATCTCGATCTTCAAGAACTCCAGGCTCGGAGGGATCACCCACTACACCGGAGTCGAGCCCGGCGGCCCGGCGGGGAGCGTGCTGACCGTCGAGTTCGAGGTCAACGGACAGAAGTTCGTGGGGCTCAACGGCGGACCTGAGTTCACCTTCAGCGAGGCCATCTCCTTCCAGGTGCACTGCGCGGACCAGGACGAGGTGGACTACTACTGGAGCAGGCTCTCCGAGGGCGGCGAAGAGGGTCCCTGTGGCTGGGTGAAGGACAAGTTCGGGGTGTCCTGGCAGGTCGTCCCCACCGCCCTGCTCGGCATGATCGCCGACTCGGACCCGCAGAAGGCCAAGCGGGCCACCGAGGCGATGATGAAGGTGGGCAAGCTCGACATCGCCGCGCTTCAGGCGGCGTACGACGGCGCGTAGCCGACCGTGGCGTCCGGCTGGGCGGCGCCCGTACGGCATCCGGTCAGGCTGCCGTACGGGCGCGTCCGGCCGTGTCGTACCGCTGAGCGCCCTCGCTGAAGTCCGGTCCGCCGCGTGGGCGCGACCAGCCATGACGCGGCCGCGGATGAACGACCGCACCTCGTGCCCCTTCCCGCGGAGCGCTTAGCGGCCGTGGGTGAGGTCCGCGGGGTCGGTGTTGGCGCCGCAGAGGAGCACGGCGACCTTCTCTCCCGGGCGCGGCCGGTACGCGCCGGAGATCAGGGCCGACAGCGCCGTGGCCGCCGCGTGCTCGACCGCGATCCTGCGGTCGTCCCACAGCGCCTGCCGCGCGGAGACGATCGCCTCGTCCGACACCAGGACGGACCGCACCCCGTCCTTACGGGCCCACTCCAGCGCGGCCGAGGACACATGGCGCGCCCCCAGGGAGTCCGCCGCCACCGAGTCCACCGGGACGTCGACCACCGCACCGGCCTCCAGTGCGGCGTTCAGGGCCCGGCAGCCGTACGGCTCCACGGCGACGACTCCCACTCCGCGCTCCAGGGCGGACACCGCGACACCGGTGAACAGCCCGCCGCCCCCGACCGCCACCACCACGGTGTCCAGGTCGGGCCGGGCCTGGAGGATCTCCTCCATCACGGTGCCCGCCCCGGCGGCGATCAGCGGGTGGTCGTACGCGTGCGACAGCAGGGCACCGGTCCCGGCGGCGTGCTTCTGGGCGGCATCCCGCGCGTCGGCGTACTCGGTGCCGACCTGATGGACCTCGGCGCCGAGCCGGCGCAGCCGGTCCACCTTCACCGCGGGCGCGGTCTCGGGCACGAACACGGTGGCGGGCACGGAGTGCCGCGCGGCCGCCCACGCGCACGCCAGCCCGGCGTTTCCGCCCGAGGCGATGACGGCACCCGCGTCCGGCAGGGTGCCCGCCTCCCGGTGGGCCCTGATGAAGTTGAACGCGCCCCGCGCCTTGAAGGTGCCCGTGTACTGCAGGAACTCCAGGGCCAGCCACCCCTCGGCCGCGCCCCACGCCCCCCGCTCCACCGGCGCGAGCGCCACGGGCCGGATATGTCCCGCGACCCGCTGGGCCGCGGCAGTTACGTCCTCAATGGAAACAGTCACTGAAACACTGTAACAACCACTGGTACGCTCGGGACGTGCGAAACAACCGGGACCGAGCCGACCAGCCCACCCTGGAGGCCATCGCCGAGGCCGCCCTGACCGTCGTCGACGACGAGGGGCCCGAGGCGCTGAGCTTCCGCAGGGTGGCGCAGTTGCTGGGGGTCTCCCATGCCACGGTCTTCCGCCGCTGCGGCGACTTCGACGGTCTGGTGAACGCGTGCGCGGACCGGCTCGCCGCGCGGATGCCGTTGGTGGGGAAGGACCAGGACTGGGCCACCGCCACCGAGGCCCGCTTCGCCGCGTTCTACGAGGTGCTGATCGAGCACCCCGGGCTGGTGGCGCTGCGGTCGGGCCGCGCCTGGTGGGGGCCGCATCTGCTGAGCCGCCTCGTGGAGCCGCAGCTGGCGCACAGCATCGCCGCCGGAATGGCCCCCGAGGCGGCGATCCGGGTCTACCGGCGGCTGTATCTGCTCACCCTCGGCGCCGTCGCCTTCGTCGACCACCGCAACGCGAAGCAGGTGCGCACGGCCGCGCGTACCGCGCTCGCCGCGCTGGACCCCGAGGACTTCCCGGCCCTCACCGGAAACCTGGGCGTGGTCGTGCCCGCCCTGACCGACCACGAGGTCTACCACGGCGCGCTTCGGCAGCTGATCGACGCTTCCGCGGCGGCGTGCCTCGGACGGTGAGCGACGTGAAGCGGGGCGGGCCCCGAGTGGGCCCGCCCCGCTTCACGCCAAGGCGTGGCTACAGCGTCTGCTGCACCCGCTCCGCCACCAGCTTGATGAAGCGCGACGGATCGCTCAGCTCACCGCCCTCGGCGAGCAGCGCCATGCTGTAAAGCAGCTCGGCCGTCTCCCCGAGACCGCTGTCGTCCTTGCGCTCGGCGTGGGCCTTGCGCAACCCGCTGACCAGCGGATGGGTGGGGTTCAGTTCCAGGATGCGCTTGATCTGGGGCAGGTTCTGGCCCATGGAGCGGTAGATGTTCTCCAGGGCCGGGGTGACATCGAAGGTGTCCCCGACGATGCAGGCCGGGGAGGTGGTCAGCCGCGAGGACAGCCGCACCTCCTTGACCTGCTCGCTCAGTGTCGACGTCATCCAGGAGAGCAGCTCGGCGAAGTCCTTCTGCCGCTGCTCCCGCTCGGCCTCCGCCTCCTCGTCCTTCTCGTCCTTTGAGTCGAGGTCGACCTGACCCTTGGCGATGGAACGGAGCTGCTTGCCGTCGAACTCCGGCACGGCGTCGACCCACAGCTCGTCGATCGGGTCGGTGAGGAGGAGCACCTCGAAGCCCTTGTCCCGGAACGCCTCCATATGGGGCGAGCTCTCCACGATCGACCGGGACTCGCCGGTCATGTAGTAGATGTGCTCCTGCCCGTCCTTCATGCGCTCGGCATAACCGCGCAGCGTGGTCGGCTGCTCGGCGTCATGGGTCGAGGCGAACGAACACACCTCGAGGATCGCCTCACGGTTCTCCAGATCGCTGAGGAGACCTTCCTTGAGAACGCGGCCGAATTCCTTCCAGAAGGTCGCGTAGCGCTCCGCGTCGGAGGACATGATGTCCTTCACCGTCGAGAGCACCTTCTTCACCAGACGGCGCCGCATCAGCTGAATCTGGCGGTCCTGCTGAAGGGTTTCCCGCGAGACGTTCAGCGAGAGGTCCGCGGCGTCCACCACGCCCTTGACGAAGCGGAGGTATTCCGGCATCAGCGCTTCGCAGTCGTCCATGATGAAGACGCGCTTCACATAGAGCTGCACACCCCGCTTGCGGTCCTGCATATACAGGTCCTGCGGTGCGCGGGCCGGAATGAACAGCAGCGACTGGTATTCGAAGGTGCCTTCCGCCTGCATGCGGATGGTCTCGAGCGGATCGACCCAGTCATGGCTGATGTGCTTGTAGAACTCGTGGTATTCCTCGTCGGTGACCTCGTCCTTGGGACGGGCCCACAGCGCCTTCATCGAGTTGACGGTCTCGAGCTCGGGCGCCTTCTCGTCGCCCTCCTCCGCCTGCTCCGCCTCGTCCGTGGTGGCCGGGGCCTGGGCGGGGGCCATCCTGATGGGCCAGGTGATGAAGTCCGAGTGCTGCTTGACGATTTCCCGGATCTTCCAGGGCGAGGCGTAGTCGTAGAGGTGGTCCTCGGCGTCCTCCGCCTTGAGCTTCAGCGTCACGGAGGTGCCCTGGGGGGCGTCGTCCACCGGCTCGATCGTGTAGGTGCCCTCACCGCTGGAGACCCAGCGGGTACCCTCGCTCTCCCCGGCGTGGCGGGTCTCCATGGTCACCTCGTCGGCCACCATGAAGCTGGAGTAGAAGCCCACTCCGAACTGCCCGATGAGATCCGCGGAAGCGGCCGCGTCCTTCGACTCCCGCAGCTCCTTCAGGAATTTCGCGGTGCCGGAGTTCGCGATCGTGCCGATGAGCTCCACGACTCCCTGATGCGACATGCCGATGCCGTTGTCGCGGACGGTCAGCGTGCGCGACTCCTGGTCGATCTCGATGGCGATGTGGAGATCAGAGGTGTCCGCCTGAAGGCTTTCGTCGCGGAGCGATTCAAGGCGCAGTCTGTCCAGCGCGTCGGATGCGTTGGAGATGAGCTCGCGCAGAAAGACGTCCTTGTTCGAGTAGATCGAATGGATCATCAACTGCAGAAGCTGTCGTGCCTCGACCTGAAACTCGAAAGTCTCGACCCCTGTAGTCAACTGTTTCCCCTCATGAGATAAGTGTCGACGCCATCAAGCACAGTGCGTCATCGGTAGCTTATCGAAGGTGAGGGGTGTCGAGCGGCCTTCCGGGCAGATGACGGACGGCCGCTCACGGAGCCGGATACGGTGGCCCCGGGCGACGGGGCCGGAGCGCGTCAGCCGCCGCCGCGCACCTTGCTCCAGTCCAGGGCCTCGGCGGCCTCGCGCTGGATTTCCTCGGCCGCCTCCCGGGCCTCCGCGGGGACGTCGCCGTGCTCCGCCACGAGGCTGTCGTAGATCGGCACGAAGTCTGATTTGTCTGTCGTGGTCATGTGGCGCACTTCCTTGGGTACGGATTCCGGGTCGGCTCCCGGCTACCCGATCTATCAAACAGCCATGCTTTGACGTCGATCACATGGGGGGCTCCCGGTGATCCACGGGCGCCCGGCGCGCCGGAACGCGCCGGGACCGGCGGGTCAGTGCGGGGTGGCCGCCGTCTCCAGTACGAAGACCGGGATCTGACGGTCGGTCTTCGTCTGGTAGTCGGCGTAGTCCGGGTACGCCTCGACCGCGCGCTTCCACCAGCGGGCCTTCTCCTCGCCGGTGACCTCGCGCGCGGTCATGTCCTGCCGCAGCGGGCCGTCCTGCAGCTCGACCCGCGGGTCGGCCAGGACGTTGTAGTACCAGACCGGATGCTTGGGGGAGCCGCCCAGCGAGGCGACGACGGCATAGGTGCCGTTGTGCTCGACCCGCATCAGCGGGGTCTTGCGGATCTTCCCGCTCTTCGCGCCCAGTGTCGTCAGGACGACCACGGGCATGCCCCGCATGGTCGTGCCCTCGGTGCCACCGGAGCTCTCGATCAGCTCGACCTGATCGCGTACGAACTTCTCCGGGCTCGGCTCGTACTCACCCTGCAACGGCATGATGTCCGTCCCCTCGTCTCATGTGCGAAAACTCGCCTTGCGTCTCCCCGTGCCGATGGTCAACACGGGGAGTACGCGAGATCATCCCGACGGCTCCGGCCGTCGGGGCGGCGAC
>NZ_JAAAYH010000187.1:0-16751 GCF_018035285.1 Streptomyces sp. MK37H
ACCGCCTTGGCCAGGGCCGGATCGGGGTGCGCCGCGGCCAGCGCCACCAGGACCTGCACGGTGCGGGGGTGCCCAACGGCCCGTACCTCCGCCAGCAGCGCGGGCACGGTGCCCTGGACGGCGGACTCCAGGTGGCGGACGAGCAGCGGGCTCTCCCCGTGGTCGGAGATGGCCGCAGCGGTGTCCACCCACAGCCAGGTGGCCTCCTCGCGGGTGAGCGCGTCCAGCGCCTCGTCCGGGTCGGCGCCCTCGTGCTCGGCGAGCCACAGAAGCGCGTACGGCCGCAGACACGATTCGTCGACGACGGCCCGCACGTTGGGCTCGGCGGGCGCCCCGACGACGCGCAGCGCCTCGAAGGCGAGCCCGCGCAGCAGCGCGTCGTCGCCGCGCGCCGCGTCGATGAGCTCGACGACGGCGCTGCCGACGGGGCGGGCGGCCAGCCAGGCGCGGTACTCGGCGCGGGCGGGGCCCGGGGTCAGGCCCGCGCAGCCACGCAGCATGTCGGCGGCGGGCTGCTCGATGTTCCCGGCCGGGCTCTGGGCGGCGACGCAGATCTGCTCGAGCTTGACCCACACCGCCCAGTTGCCGAGCGCGGTCAGCTCGGCCTCCCGCCTGTCGCCCTTGGCGTCGTCGGCCGCGCTCCCGGCGCCCTCCGGCCCGTCCGGCCCCTCCTGGGGTTCCTGCCGCACCGTGAGCGCCCCGACGGACGAGAGGGCGTCCAGGGCCCAGTCGAGCAGCCCCTCCAGGGTGGCGGTGTCCTCTGCGCCCTCGGCGTCGTCGGCGCTCGCGGCGCCCCCGGCGGGCTCCCGGGGCTCCATGGCTTCCTGGGGGACCTCGCACCGCTCGGTGCGCAGCTCGGCGACCCGCTGCCGGAGCATGTCCAGCAGGGCGGAGATCTGCACGGGGCCCGCCGAGAGCTGGAGCAGGGAGAGCAGCTGCGGTACGGCCTCGACGACTTCGGCGACCGCTGTCGGCTCGGCCGTCTCGGGGGCGGGGCAGGCCAGGGACCACGCGTCCAGGAGCGCGACCCAGCCCCGCAGCACGGCGCTGTCGTCCCGGTCCCACGCCTGGAGCCGCCAGCCGGGGCGGGTGGTGCCCGCGTGGTGCTCGATGAGGCCGATGAGGCGGGCGCGGTCCCAGTCGGTCCGCACCTCCCGCTCGCTCACCCCGAGCGCCTCGGCGGCGCGGGCGGCGGCCTCGTCGGACAGCGCGCCGGGCGCGCCGTGCTCGGCCGCGGCCCAGTGGGCGATCGCCACGGCCCCGGTGAGCCCCGCCCTGGCCTGCCGGGCCAGCTCCGACGGGGGCGGAGTGCCCTCCGGCGGACGGGGCGCCGGTCTTGAGCCGCGGTTCACCGCGGGCCGGCGGGCCGTGGCCATCGGCCGGTTGCGGACAAGTCGGAGCCGGGAGTCGCGCGGAGTACGGGACGTCACGGAAGCAGTCTCGCCGTTGACGGCCCGAAAGCCCAATCGGCACCCGTCCGGCGGTCGCCGCGAAGGGTTCACGCCATCTTACGAACGCTTCCGCCGCCGCCCCGCGAACGCTTCCCGCGCCGCCCCGCACGCGCTTTCGCGATCGCCTTACGGGCGCTACAAGAGGTCGGACGGCGCGGGAGACCGCCTTACGAGCACTACAGGAGCGGTACCAGAAAGCGCCGCAGCGCCTCCTCGTACGCCTGGGGATCCGCGTTCCACATGGCCGCGTGCGGGGCCTGCCGCACCGTGTGAAGGGTCACCAGATCGCGCCGTCGATCGACGAGTTCACGCGAGACGTGCCAGGGCGCGAGGGTGTCGTCGGGGCCGTGGGCGACGAGCGTGGGCACGGACAGCCGCTCCGGGTCGGCCACCTCCGGGAGCCTGCTGTCGTGGAGTCCGGTGCGCCCCTCGGCGGCGCGCAGGGCGAGCGGGAGCAGCGGCGCGGGGATGCCGCGGGCCGCGGCGAGGGCGCGCAGGGTGGCCTGCCAGTCGAGCACCGGGGAGTCCAGGACGAGCCCGATGACGCGGTGCCGCAGCGCGGAGTTCGCGGCGGCGTGGAGGGCCATCGAGGCACCGATGGACCAGCCGTGCAGCACGACCCCGGTCGCCCCGTAGGCCACCGCGTAGCGGATGGCCGCGTCCAGGTCGCGCCACTCGGTGTCGCCGAGGTGGGATATGCCGTCCTCGGAGCGCGGGGCGCCGGGGTCACCGCGGTAGGCGAGGTCGAGCACCGGCACCCGCAGCTGCCGCAGGAAGGGCATGAGGACCATAGGGTGCTCACGGGTGGTGCCGAGGCCATGGGTGGTGATCACCCATGTGGAGCGTTCGCCGGGGATGAACCAGGCGGGCAGCGGACCGAGTTCGGCGGGCACGTCCACGTCGGCGTGGTCGATGCCGAGCGCGTCCCGTGGGTTGCCGATGTGCACCTGGGGGGTCAGCCGGACCCGGGTGCCGGGGGTGAGCTCGCCGTGGGTGACCCGCTCCAGTCGGCGTACGACGCAGTCGGCGGGGTGCGGGGCGTCCTCGATGACGGGGCCGACGACGGCGTGACAGGAGCGGCCGGTGAGGCCGTAGGTGCCGGGGCGCAGCGAGGCGAGCGAGCGGGTCAGGGTGATCTGGCCGGCCGCGGTCGCGTGGACGGTCAGCGGCGCCTCGTTCGGCAGCGGACGGTTGGGGACCGGTTTCAGCGCAGCGCCGGTGGCGTACCGTCCGGCCGCCACCGCGGCCACGCCGACACTCAGCAGGGTGGTGGCGGCCGCGACCGCCGTTGTTCGCAGACGCATCCCTCCCAGTGTGGTCGGGGAGGCGGCCCCCGGCCAGCGGGCGTGCCCGGCCGGGTGACCGCCCGGCCGGGGCCCGGGTGCGTGCCGGGCGGGCTCAGCCCTTCTGGCCGTAGCCGCTCAGCTTCTCGGCGGCGCGCCGCATCTCGTCCGGCGGGATCAGGGAGGGGGTGCGGCCGGGGACGGAGACCGCGGTGAGCCAGACCCGGCACATCCATTCGAGCTGGGCGGTGCGGTCGTACGCCTGGTCCAGGGTGGCGCCGTGGACGACGGTGCCGTGGTTGCGCAGCAGACAGCCGCTGCGGTCGCGCAGCGCCTCGAGCATGGCGTCGGCCAGTTCGTCCGTGCCGTAGAGCGCGTAGGGCGCGACGCGGACCGGGCCGCCGAGGGCGGCGGTCATGTAGTGGATCGCGGGGAGCTCGTCGACGAGCGTGGAGACGGCCGTGGCGTGGACGGCGTGGGTGTGGACCACGGCCCCGGCGTCGGTCTCCCGGTAGATCGCGAGGTGCATGGGCAGCTCGCTGGTGGGCTTCAGCGTGCCGAGGATCTGCTGTCCGTCAAGGTCGACGGCGACGGCGTCCCTGGGGCCGAGCCGGTCGTAGGGGACGCCGCTCGGGGTCACCAGGACGGTGTCGCCGACCCGGGCCGAGACATTGCCCGAGGTGCCGACGACCAGGCCGTCGGCGGTGGTCCTGCGGGCCGTGCTCACCACCTGCGTCCATGCCTGCCGCAGGGGATGGGTCAGCCGCGGCTGCGGCTGCCGCGTGGATCGCGACTGGGTCACCTGCCCTCACCTCCGAGGCCCGATCCTTCCAGGCGGCCGCCGGCCGCGCGGCGGCGGGACCGGCAACGGGCGCGGCGGGCGACTACGACCGTGCCTCGTGGGCACCCGACTCCGGGCGGGTGAACGCGGGGGGACAGCGGGCGGCCGCGGGGCCGGTTCCGGGGCCTGCTCCGGTGGCCCTCGATCGCGGCTCAACTCCCGTACGGCATGGGAACGTAGGCTGGAATTCACTGGGTTTTAGCGACCCCGCAACCATGTCACTCCGATGCCCTGCTCAGTTCATCTCCCGTTCACCCTGTTTCCTTACGTTCACCGTGCCACTAACGACCTTCGAACTGATTGACCGGGTGTATGGAACACATCACGCTTCTCATCGGGATCGTGATCGTCACGGCCTTGGTGTTCGACTTCACGAACGGCTTTCACGACACGGCTAACGCCATGGCCACCACCATCTCCACGGGAGCACTCGGGCCCAGGGTGGCGGTGGCGATGTCGGCCGTCCTCAATCTCGTCGGCGCGTTCCTGTCCGTGGAGGTGGCCAAGACCATCTCCGGCGGGATCATCGACGAGGGATCCGGTATCCAGCCAGAAGTGATCTTCGCGGGACTCGTCGGCGCGATCCTGTGGAATCTGGTGACGTGGCTCGCCGGACTCCCCTCGAGCTCCTCGCATGCCCTGTTCGGCGGTCTGATCGGCGCCACCGTGGTCTCCGTGGGCCTGGACGGGGTCAACGGCGACGCGATCGTCATGAAGGTCCTGATCCCCGCCGTCGCCGCGCCGATCGTGGCCGGCATCGCCACGCTGGCCGCCACCCGGCTCACCTACCGGCTCGGCCGCGACCGCTCCCCGGAGGACACCGCGAAGGGCTACCGCGCGGGACAGATCGCCTCGGCCGCCCTGGTCTCCCTGGCCCACGGCACCAACGACGCCCAGAAGACGATGGGCGTGATCACCCTGGCTCTGGTCACCGGGGACGTGGTGGCGCCCGACTCCGACCCGCCGCTGTGGGTCATCGTCTCGGCGGGCCTGGCCATCGCGCTCGGCACCTACCTGGGCGGCTGGCGCATCATCCGCACCATGGGCAAGGGCATCACCGACATCCAGCCGCCGCAGGGCTTCGCCGCCCAGACCGGCGCCGCCACCGTCATCCTCGCCTCCTCCCACATCGGCTTCGCGCTGTCCACCACCCAGGTCTGCTCCGGCGCCGTCATGGGCGCGGGTGTCGGCCGTAAGGGCGCCGTGGTGCGCTGGTCGACCGCGGGCCGCATGGTGGTCGCCTGGGTGCTGACCCTGCCGGCCGCCGGACTGGTGGCGGGCGCCGCCGCGCTCCTGGCCGACCAGGGGAACGCGGGAATCACGGCGGTGGCCGTGCTCGCCGTCCTGGCCTGCGGGGCGATCTGGATGCTGTCGCGCCGCAAGCCCGTGGACCACACCAACGTCAACGAGGTCGGCGCCCAGGAGCCGGTGGGCGCCGTCACGGCCGCCCTGCGGTCCGTGGCCCCGCCGCCCGCCGGTGCGGCGAGCGCCGCCCCCGAAGCGGCGAGCGCCGCCCCCGAGGACGTCACCTCGGAGAACACACCCGAGCAGACCCCCACCCCCGCCGCCGCGAGCAGCACCACCCGCTAAGGAGCCAGGAAACATGAGCATCGACTGGGCGGCACTCGGCCAGGTCTTCGGCATCAGCCTCGCGGTGACGGTCGCCATGGTGGGCGTCTTCACCCTGGGCATCGTCGGCACCTCCCGTAAGGCGGCGCCGGAGCAGGGCGGCACGGCCGCCGCCGTGCCCGGGGGCGCGGTGGGCGGCTCACCGCTCGCGCGCACCGGCGCGTACGCCTGCTTCGCGGTGTGCGCCGCGGTCGTGGCGTACGGCATCTATCTGATCGTCGCCTGAGGACCCCGCTTCCCCGAACGACCCACCGGCCGCCGGATGGTGGCGCTGACCAGCGCCGACCGTCCGGCGGCCGTCCTGTGAGGGGCGGTTGTCTGTGTGGCTCGGCACACTCGGGCGTCATGGGTCATATGCGAGTTGACGGCCATTCGCGGCCCATGGTGGACTTCCCGAGCCAAACGGCGGCAGGAGAGGAAGCCGGTGAGAATCCGGCGCGGTCCCGCCACTGTCACCGGGGAGCACCTTCCCATCGCCTGTATGGGGTCACGGCTCGTCCGTACGGTTCGTCGCGTACGCGGGGCTGGAAGACCGGGAGGGCCGCGGATCCGGGAGCCAGGAGACTCTCACCGCCGGTCACGTCGAACCAGGGCGAGGACCCTGAGTGAGGACATACCGCCATGCCCGGCATCGCCACGCCGCCAGCCCTCCCTGTCCGATTCGACTCTTCCGGCCTCTCCGGCCCGTCTGGTTCCGTATCGCCGCGCCGAGGCGTGACGGCGGCCTGACGGATGCGTGCCGACCACGCCTCGTTCGCGTGCGGTGCGGTCCTCGGCTTCCTCGGCGACCTGGCCACGGGTGATCCGCGCCGCGGCCATCCGGTGGCCGCGTTCGGGCGTGCCGCCGCGGCCGCCGAGCGCCGGCTGTGGCGCGACCACCGGGGCTACGGGGCCCTGCACACCGCGTTGTGCGCGGGCGGCGCGGCCGCCGGTGCCGCGCTGCTGACCCGCGCCGTACGGGCCCTGGGCCGCCGCCGCGGCGCGGAGGTCGCGCTGACCGCCGCCGCCACCTGGGCTGTGCTGGGCGGCACGAGCCTGGGCCGTGAGGCCCGGGCCGTCGGCGGGGCACTGGCCGCCGGGGACCTCGAGGTCGCCCGGGAGCGGCTGCCGCATCTGTGCGGCCGCGATCCGCAGGCGCTGGACGGGCCGCGGATCGCCCGCGCGGTGGTCGAATCGGTGGCCGAGAACACCTCCGACGCCGTCGTGGGCGCGCTGGTGTGGGGCGCCGTGGGCGGTGTGCCGGGGCTCATAGGATTCCGCGCGGTCAACACCCTGGACGCCATGGTGGGCCACAAGTCGCCGCGCTACCGGCGGTTCGGCTGGGCGGCGGCCCGGCTGGACGATGTGGCCGGCTGGCCCGGCGCGCGCCTTACGGCGACCCTGGCGACGCTCGCGGGCCCCGATCCGCGCGGTGCCTGGCGCGCCTGGCGGCGGGACGGCCGGCGCCATCCGAGCCCCAACGCGGGCCCCGTGGAGGCGTCCTTCGCGGGCGCGCTCGGCGTCCGGCTGGGCGGCACCCTCGCGTACGGCGGCCGGGTCGAGCACCGGCCGGTACTCAACTCCGGCGGGCGGCCGGTGGAGTCGGCCGACATCGAGCGGGCCATACGGCTGTCGCGGCGCGTCGGCGTCCTGGCCCTCGGGGTGTCCATAGCGGCCCGGCCGGTCCTGAGGGCGTTGACGGGGCGACCCCGGGCCTTGGGAAGGGGTGACGGATGAGCGGGATACGCGGTAAGGGCGGCACGGACGGTTCCGGGGCACGCGGCGGGGGGCTGCTCGTCGCGGGTACGACCTCCGACGCGGGCAAGAGCGTGGTGACGGCCGGGATCTGCCGGTGGCTCGCCCGTAAGGGCGTCAGCGTGGCTCCCTTCAAGGCGCAGAACATGTCGCTCAACTCCTTCGTCACCCGGGAGGGGGCGGAGATCGGGCGGGCACAGGCCATGCAGGCCACCGCCGCGCGTGTCGAGCCGAGCGCGCTGATGAACCCGGTCCTGCTGAAGCCGGGCAGCGACCGCAGCAGCCAAGTGGTGCTGCTGGGCAAGCCGGTGGGCGAGCTGAGCGCGCGCGGGTACTTCGGCGGGCCCGGAGCACCCTCGCCCGGCGAGAAGCCCTCCGCGGGGCGGGAGGCGCTGCTGGGGACCGTCACGGAGTGCCTGGAGGAGCTGCGGAGCGCCCATGACGCGGTGATCTGCGAGGGCGCGGGCAGCCCGGCCGAGATCAATCTGCGCCGCACCGACATCGTCAACATGGGCCTGGCGCGCGCCGCCGGGCTTCCGGTCGTGGTGGTCGGGGACATCGACCGCGGTGGCGTCTTCGCGTCCTTCTTCGGCACGACCGCGCTGCTGTCGGCCGCGGACCAACGGCATGTGGCCGCCTACCTGGTGAACAAGTTCCGCGGCGATGTGAGCCTTCTGGAGCCCGGTCTGGAGACGCTGCGCGACCTCACCGGGCGCCCGACCGTCGGGGTGCTCCCGTTCGCCCACGGGCTGGGGATCGACGAGGAGGACGGACTGCGGGTGTCGCTGCGCGGCGCGGTGCGGGAGAGCGTCGTGGCGCCCCCTTACGGCGCGGATGTCCTGCGGATCGCGGTGGCCGCCGTGCCGCTGATGTCCAACTTCACGGACGTGGACGCGCTGGCGGCAGAGCCGGGTGTGATCGTGCGGTTCGTGGACCGGCCCGAGGAGCTGGCCGACGCCGACCTGGTGGTGCTGCCGGGCACCCGGGGCACCGTAAGGGCGCTGGAGTGGCTGCGTGAGCGCGGGCTGGCCGACGCGATCGCCCGGCGGGCCGCCGAGGGCCGTCCGGTGCTGGGCGTCTGCGGCGGCTTCCAGGCGCTCGGCGAGCGCATCGAGGACGAGGTCGAGTCGAAGGCCGGGACGGTCGCCGGGCTCGGGCTGCTGCCGGTGCGGGTGCGGTTCGCGGCCGAGAAGACCCTGGCCCGGCCGGTGGGCGAGGCGCTCGGCGAGCGGGTGGAGGGCTATGAGATCCACCACGGGGTCGCCGAGCTGCTGGACGGGGCCGAGGAGCCCTTCCTGGACGGCTGCCGGGTGGGCTCGGTGTGGGGCACGCACTGGCACGGCTCGCTGGAGAGCGACGGCTTCCGGCGGGCGTTTCTGCGGCGGGTGGCCGCCGCGGCGGGCCGGGCGTTCGTCCCCGCGCCGGACACCCGCTTCGGCGAGCTGCGCGAGGAGCAGCTCGACCGCCTCGGCGACCTGATCGAGGAGCACGCCGACACGGACGCGCTGCTGCGGCTCATCGAGGAGGGCGTCCCGGAGGGCCTGCCGTTCGTCCCTCCGGGGGCGCCAGGGGAGACGACATGACGACCCCCCACGCCCACACCGGACCGCTGTGCCCACGCACCCCAGGAGGTATCGCCGCGTGACCACCACCTACCCCTTCAGCGCGATCGTCGGCATGGACGGCCTACGGCTCGCCCTGCTCCTCAACGCCGTCTCGCCCGCCGTGGGCGGCGTCCTGGTGCGCGGCGAGAAGGGCACGGCCAAGAGCACCGCCGTCAGAGCGATCGCCTCGCTGCTGCCCGAGGTGGACGTGGTGGCCGGGTGCCGGTTCTCCTGCGATCCGGCCGCGCCCGACCCGTCCTGCCCGGACGGGCCCCATGAGCCGGGTACGGGCGAGGCGCGCCCCGCGCGGATGGTCGAACTGCCCGTGGGCGCCTCCGAGGACCGGCTGGTGGGCGCGCTCGACATCGAGCGGGCGCTGTCGGACGGCGTGAAGGCGTTCGAGCCCGGGCTGCTCGCGGACGCCCACCGCGGGGTGCTCTACGTCGACGAGGTCAATCTGCTGCACGACCATCTGATCGACCTGCTGCTCGACGCGGCCGCCATGGGCGCCTCCTACGTGGAGCGCGAGGGGGTGTCCGTACGGCACGCGGCGCGCTTCCTCCTGGTGGGCACCATGAACCCCGAAGAGGGCGAGCTGCGGCCGCAGCTGCTGGACCGCTTCGGCCTCACGGTGGAGGTCGCGGCGTCCCGGGACACCGAGGAGCGGGTCGAGGTGGTGCGGCGGCGGCTGGCGTACGACGAGGACCCCGAGGGGTTCGCGGCGCGCTGGGCGGCGGACGAGGAGGCCCTGCGGGAGCGCATCGCGGCGGCCCGCGCGCTGCTGCCGCGGGTGGCTCTCGGCGACCGCGCGCTGCGGCAGATCGCGGCGGTGTGCGCCGGGTTCGAGGTGGACGGGATGCGCGCGGACATCGTGACGGCCCGTACGGCGACCGCGCTGGCCGCCTGGGCGGGGCGCACCGACGTCCGGACCGAGGACGTACGGGGGGCCGCGCTGCTGTCGCTCCCCCACCGCAGGCGGCGGGCGCCGTTCGACGCGCCGGGCCTCGACGAGGACAAACTCGACGAGATCCTGCGGCAGTTCGAGGAGGACGACCCGGAGCCGGATCCGGACCCGGGCCCCGAGGACGGGCCGGGCGGCTCCGGGCCGGACGACCCGGGCGGCCCCGAGGACGGGCCCCAGGAGGGCGCGGGTGACGGGGCGCGGGAGCAGGCGCCGCCCGCCGAACCCGAGCCGTCCGTACCCGACCAGCGCACGGGTGAGCACGAGGCGGCCGACCGCGAGCCCGACTCCGCCCCGGCCGACGTCGACAGTGGGCCGGGCGAAGCGGACGACGGGGCGGGCGGGGCAGGCGGTGAGCGGGCGGCCGTGGGCGCCGCCGAACCGTTCCGGACCCGGCGGCTCGACGTCCCCGGCCTGGGCGAGGGCGCGGCAGGCCGTCGCTCACGCGCCCGCAGCGCGCACGGCCGCACCACCGGAGCGCGCCGCCCGCGGGGGACGCTCTCCGCGCTGCATCTGTCGGCGACCGTCCGGGCGGCCGCCCCGCATCAGCTGGCACGCGGACGGCGCGGCCCCGGGCTGCTGGTGCGCCGGGACGATCTGCGCGAGGCGGTGCGCGAGGGCCGGGAGGGCAATCTCGTGCTTTTCGTGGTGGACGCGTCGGGCTCGATGGCCGCGCGCAAGCGGATGAGCGCGATCAAGGGCGCGGTGCTGTCGCTGCTGCTCGACGCCTACCAGCGGCGGGACAAGGTCGGGCTGATCACCTTCCGGGGCGCGGACGCCGAGCTGGCGCTGCCGCCCACCTCGTCGGTGGACACGGCCGCCGCACGGCTGGAGCGGCTGCCGACGGGCGGCCGTACGCCGCTGGCGGCCGGGCTGTTGAAGGCCCGGGAGGTGCTGCGGGTGGAGCGGCTGCGGGATCCCGCACGCCGTCCGCTGCTGGTCGTGGTGACCGACGGGCGGGCCACGGAGGCGCGCCGGTCCGGCGGTCCCACGCCGGTCGAGCGGGCCGGGCGCGCGGCGCGGATGCTCGCGGGCGACGGGGTCGCCTCGGTGGTCGTGGACTGCGAGTCGGGGCCGGTGCGGCTGGGGCTCGCGGGCGCGCTCGCCCGCGAACTGCGGGGCACGCCGGTGACACTCGACGAGCTGCGCGCGGACAGCGTGACCGCGCTGGTGCGCGATGTACGAACCGTTTCGAACCCTCGGAGGGCCGCCTGATGCCGCAAGGACAACCGACCGTCGTGCCGGACGACGGGCTGACCACCCGCCAGCGCCGCAACCGTCCGCTGGTGCTCGTCCACACCGGTCAGGGCAAGGGCAAGTCGACCGCGGCGTTCGGGCTGGCGCTGCGGGCGTGGAACCAGAACTGGCCGGTCGGTGTATTCCAATTTGTAAAGTCCGCGAAATGGCGGGTCGGTGAGGAGCGCGCGCTGCGCGTCCTCGGCGACTCGGGCGAAGGGGGGACCGTCGCATGGCACAAGATGGGCGAGGGCTGGTCATGGGTCCAGCGCGACATGGCTTCCAGCGAGGAGGCCGCACGCGAGGGCTGGGAGCAGGTCAAGCGCGATCTCGCGGCGGAGACATACCGGCTCTATGTGCTGGACGAGTTCGCGTATCCGATGCACTGGGGCTGGGTGGATCCCGACGAGGTGGTGGCGGTGTTGCGGGACCGGCCCGGGACGCAGCACGTGGTCATCACGGGGCGTAACGCACCGGCGCAGCTGCTGGACTTCGCCGACCTGGTCACCGACATGTCCAAGGTCAAGCATCCGATGGACGCCGGCCAGAAGGGCCAGCGAGGCATCGAGTGGTGAGTGTCCCGCGCCTGGTGATCGCGGCGCCCGCCTCCGGCAGCGGGAAGACGACGGTCACGGCGGGGCTGATGGCCGCCTTCGCGGAGCGCGGTCTGGATGTGTCCCCGCACAAGGTCGGCCCGGACTACATCGACCCTGGCTATCACGCGCTGGCGATCTCCTCGGCCGCCTCTTCGGGCGCCTCGGGGGCCGGCCGGTCGCGGACCGGGGGCGCGCGCCCGGGCCGGAATCTGGACGCCTATCTATGCGGTCCGGACCGGATCGCGCCGCTGTTCCAGCATGGGGCGGCGGGCTGCGATCTGGCCCTGGTCGAGGGGGTGATGGGCCTGTTCGACGGGGCGGCCGGGCAGGGCGAGCTGGCCTCGACGGCGCATGTGGCCAAGCTGCTGCGGGCGCCGGTGGTGCTGGTGGTGGACGCGTCGTCGCAGTCGCGGTCGGTGGCCGCGCTGGTGCATGGCTTCGCCTCCTGGGACCCCGAGGTGCGGGTCGCGGGGGTGATCCTCAACAAGGTCGCCTCGGACCGTCACGAGGCCATGCTGCGCGAGGCGCTGGAGGGGTGCGGGGTGCCGGTGTTCGGCGCGCTGCGCCGGACGCGGGCGGTGCGGGCCCCGAGCCGCCATCTGGGTCTGGTGCCGGTGGCCGAGCGCCATGCGGAGGCGGTCGATTCGGCGGCCGCGCTGGCGGCGCGGGTGCGGGAGGGCTGCGATCTCGACGGGCTGCTGGCGCTGGCCCGCAGCGCACCGCCGCTGTCCGGGCGGGCCTGGGATCCGGAGGAGGAGATACACCGGGCGATGGACGCCGTCCCCGGTGCCGGGGGCCGGGACGACCGGGCGGCGCGGCCGGTGGTCGCCGTGGCGGGCGGGGCCGCGTTCACCTTCTCGTACGCGGAGCACGCCGAGCTGCTCACGGCGGCCGGGGCGCGGGTCGTCCCCTTCGACCCGCTGCGGGACGAGCGCCTCCCGGAGGGCACCGGCGGTCTGGTGATCGGCGGCGGCTTCCCGGAGGTCTACGCCCCCGAGCTGTCCGCGAACGAGCCGCTGCGCACCGCCGTCGCCGGGCTCGCCGCGTCCGGCGCGCCCATCGCCGCCGAATGTGCCGGACTGCTGTATCTGGCGCATTCGCTGGACGGGGAGCCGATGTGCGGGGTGCTGGCCGCGAAAGCACGGATGTCGGAACGTCTGACGCTGGGCTACCGTGAGGCCGTGGCCGTCTCCGACACCTCACTCGCCGCCGCGGGGACACGGGTGCGCGGCCATGAGTTCCACCGCACCGCCATCGTGCCCGGAGCGGGGCCGGAGCCCGCCTGGGGGCTCGTCCGCCCGGAGCGTCGTACCGAAGGGTTCGCACAGGGAGATGTGCATGCCTCCTATCTGCATGTGCACTGGGCCTCGGTCCCAGGGGCGGCGGCCCGGTTCGTCGACAGATGTGCGCCCCCTGCCGGTTGAGCCGAGGCGGTGAGCTGACGTGGAGGTCATCGGCCAGGGCACGGCGTCTCCCCCGCCCGCGGCACCGCTTGTCGTCGGAGTCGGGGCCGGCCGGGGCGTATCCGCCGGCGAAGTGCTCGGGCTGGTCGAGGCCACCCTGGCGGAGGCGGGCCTTTCCCCGCGCGGTGTATCCGAGTTGGCCACGGTCGAGGCCAAGGCCGGGGAGGCCGGACTGCTGACGGCGGCCGAACGGCTCGGGGTGCCGCTGTGCGGATACCCGGCCGACGCGCTGGCCGCGGTGGAGGTGCCGAACCCGTCCGCGGCACCGCTCACCGCCGTGGGCACGGCCGGGGTCGCCGAGGCGGCCGCGCTGCTGGCCGCCGGTCCGGGTGGCCAACTGCTCGTCGCCAAGCGGAAGTCCACGCCACACGGCCGCCCCGGGAAGGCCACCTGCGCCGTCGCTCGCCGCCTGGCGGCGGTCAAATCCGGGCAGGGCGGGCAGCGAAGACCTGCCGTCGACGGCCCCGACGCAGGTCAGTAACGTCTCGGGGCGGAACAGCCCGCCCCCCGCCGACCGTGACACCCCGCACCACCTGCACCAAGGAGACCTCGTGACGACCCCGCCCGCCCTGCTCATCGCAGGCATCGGCACGCGAGACGAAAGGCATGCCGCCGCCTTCCAGGCATTCGTCAGGGAGTTGGCCGCACGCCACCCGGACCTGCCCGTGGCGGGTGGCCTCACCGGACCGGGCAGCCACCCGCTGTCCGACGCGGTCACCCGGCTCGTCGGGGAAGGGGTGACCCGCTTCGCGGTCGTCCCGATGACGCTGATCCCTGCGGCTCCCCCAAGAGACGGCATCGCCGCCGCGCTGGCCCAGGAGGCGGAGCGGCACGCCGACGCCTCGTTCGCCTCCGCCCGGCCGCTCGGCCCGCACCGCACACTGCTGAACCTGCTGGAACGGCGGCTCGACGAGGCCCTGGGCAATCGGCCCCGGCTGCCCTCGGACCGCGCGGAGACGACCGTGCTGCTGGTGGGCGACGGTTCGCCGCTCCCCGAGGCCAACGCCGAGGTGCACCGCGCGGCCCGGCTGCTGTGGGAGGGCCGTGGCTTCGCGGGCGTCGAGGTGGCCTTCGCCTCGCTCGCCGCCCCGGATGTGGCCTCCGGCCTGGACCGTTGCGCCAAGCTGGGGGCGCGGCGGGTCGTGGTGCTGCCGTACTTCCTGTTCGAGGGTGACGCCCTGGAGCGGGTGCGGCAGCAGGCGGAGGGCTGGGGGCTCGCCTACCCCGAGGTCGAGGTGGTCCTGGCCGATGTCATCGGCCCGGCGCGGGAGTTGGCCGACCTGGTCATGGATCGCTATGAGGAGGTGGCCGACACCAGCGAGCACGCCGGGTTCAGCGATGAGGCCCATGCCTTCGCGCATCCGGACGCCCACGCCGATGTCCGCTGAGCCGTCGGCGGACCTGCCCGCTGCCCCGCCCGACGATCGCGGGTCCGCCGGGTTCGATCTGCGGCATCACGGGGACGCGGAGGTGCGGGGTGCCGACGCCGCCCTGACGGACCTCGCGGTCAATGTCCGGGCCGGTACACCTCCGGACTGGCTCAAGGCCCATATAGCCGCGTCCCTCGACGGGTTGGCCGCCTATCCGGACGGGCGGGTGGCGCGGGAGGCGGTCGCCGAGCGCCATGAGCTTCCGGTCGGCCGGGTGCTGCTGACGGCGGGCGCCGCGGAGGCGTTCGTCCTGCTCGCCCGTGCCATACCGGCCCGACGGCCGGTGGTGGTGCATCCGCAGTTCACCGAGCCGGAGGCGGCGCTGCGGGACGCGGGGCACCCGGTGGAGCGCGTGGTCCTCGATGAGCGGGACGGCTTCCGGCTGACCCCGGCGGCCGTGCCGGAGGACGCCGATCTGGTGGTGATCGGCAACCCCACCAACCCCACATCCGTGCTGCACCCGGCCGATGCCGTGGCCGGGCTCGCCCGGCCGGGGCGGACGTTGGTAGTGGACGAGGCGTTCATGGACGCCGTCCCGGGTGAGTCGGAGTCGCTGGCGGCCCGCACCGATGTGCCGGGGCTGGTGGTGCTGCGCAGCCTCACCAAGACCTGGGGCCTGGCGGGGCTGCGGATCGGCTACGTACTGGCGGAGCCGGAAACCGTCACGGCGCTGGAGCGGGTCCAGCCGCTGTGGCCGGTGTCCAGCCCGGCCCTGGCGGCGGCCGAGGCGTGCTGCACCCCGTCCGCCCTCGCCGAGGCGGCCCGGGCCGCCGACCGTACGGCCGCCGACCGGGCCCATCTCGCCGACCGGCTCGCCGAGTTGGCGGAGTCGGCCGAGGTGCGGGTGTGCGGCCCGGCTGCCGGGCCGTTTCTGCTGATACGTGTGCCGGGCGCGGCGGCGATCCGCACCCGGCTGCGGGAGCTGGGCTTCGCCGTCCGCCGCGGTGACACCTTCCCGGGCCTCGGCCCGGAGTGGCTCCGGCTCGCCGTCCGCGACCGCG
The DNA here is from genome assembly GCF_018035285.1 of Streptomyces sp. MK37H. Taxonomy (NCBI): domain Bacteria; kingdom Bacillati; phylum Actinomycetota; class Actinomycetes; order Kitasatosporales; family Streptomycetaceae; genus Streptomyces; species Streptomyces sp. MK37H. The sequence goes on from NZ_JAAAYH010000187.1 coordinate 15,230, forward strand.
CCACGACGGATCGCTTCGTCATCGCCTTGATGAAGGCGATAGCGGACACGGCCGCCTGACCGCGCCCCGCGCGACGCGGCGCGGCGGTCAACTACGGCTCGCCCATGCCCTCGTGACCGGGTCTGGCACCCGGGCGCGCCCGATGCTCAGCGCCCGGGTCCGGCACCCACACCCGGCACCCACACCCGGCCCCGACGACCGGGCCCGGAGCCCATGTCCCGGCCCGGCGCCCACATCCCGGCCCGGCGCCCACATCCCGCCTGGCGTCCATGTCCCGGGCCGGAGTCCGTCCCCCGGCCCGGCACCCGGGCCCCGGTGCCGGCATCCGAGGCCCGGGCGCGGAATCCGTCCCCGGCCCCGGCACTCGGGCCCCCGGCCCGACGTCCGCACCCGTTCGCGCAGCCGCCCCGGTCCCGGTGCCCGCGCCGCCCGGCGCGGGCACCGGGACCAACGGCCCAGGCGACGTCAGGCGGCGTCGCCGCGGGTGGCGGCGGCTCGGCGGCGGCGGGCGAGGACGACGGCGCCGCCGCCCACGGCGAGCAGGAGGGCGCCTCCGGCCACCAGGTACGGCGTGGCCGAGCTGCCGCCGGTCTCGGCCAGGTGCTCCGGCTTGGGCTCGGGCTTGGTCTGGGAGCCCACGCTCGGGCTGGGCTCGACCACCGCGGCCACGGGCGACTCACAGGTCGCCCGGGCGAGGGTGATTTGCCCCTCGACCTCGGAGACGTTCAGCTTGAGCGGGTTCACGGAGACCTTCAGGTTGAGGGCCGTGGCCGCCGCCGTGCGCGACGTGGTGGCCGTCCGCGACAGGTCGAGCCGGACCTGGCCGAGCGACGGCACATCGACCGTGGTGGTTCCGCTCGTGCGCAGGGTGACCTTCTGACCGAGCACGCTGACGCTGCCGAGCAGGTTGGAGTGAGCGGTCGGCCGCTTCCCGACGGCACACACCGCCTTCGAGGTCACCTGCTCGACCGTGATCAGCGGCACCGCGGCCAGGCCCGGGACATGAACCTGGGCGTTGACGAGGTTGGAGTACCCCTCGGCGCGCTGCTTGTCCGCGGCGGCCCGGGCGGTGGCCACATCGGCCCGCAGGACATTGAACGGCCGGCCCCCGTCCACGCCGTCCACGGTCGCGCTGAGCGCCGTCTTGCTGGCGGTCGCGGGCGCGTGCACATCGTTCAGCACGACCGAGAGCGGAGCGCTGACGGTCTTGTTGAGCAGGGAGACATCGAGATCGGTGCGGAGCACGACCGCACCCGCCTTACCGGTGGTGGCACCGGTGTCGGCCTGCGCGGTCGCCGCGGGCAGCAGCCCCAGGACGGAGACCGCGGCAGCGGCGGTGGCGGCCGCCAGACGGCGGGTGGGCATGCCGAAGTAGGTGTTACTGGAACAGGACACGTGAGTTGACCCCCACAGGAGACATGGAGCCGCCGGCGCCTGCCGCGGGGGACTCCACGGGCGCCGACGGCCTCGACCACGCCATATTTGCGCACCGAGGGTAAACAGGCAGACACATGATGTCCGT
>NZ_JAAAYH010000188.1:0-16736 GCF_018035285.1 Streptomyces sp. MK37H
CCGTCCCCGCGCCTCCACGCCATGGCCCGAGGCCGTGGAGCCGCGCACCACCAGTTCGGGCAGGAAGACGAACTCGCTCGGCGGGGCCGGGGTGCCGCCGATCTCCTCCAGCAGCGCCCGCACCGCCGCCTGCCCCATCGACTGCACCGGTTTACGGATGGTGGTCAGCGGCGGATCGGTGAAGGCGATCAGCGGGGAGTCGTCGAAGCCGACCACCGAGATGTCCTGAGGGACCGCCAGACCCTTCTGCCGGGCCGCTCGGATGGCACCGAGCGCCATCATGTCGCTCGCGCACACCACCGCCGTACAGCCCCGCTCGATCAGCGCGGTCGCCGCCGCCTGGCCGCCCTCCAGGGTGTACAGCGAATGCTGGATCAGCTCCTCGGACTCGGCCGGGGAGAGCCCCAGCCGGTCCCGCACCGCCTGCTGAAAGCCTTCGATCTTGCGCAGTACGGGTACGAATCGCTTCGGCCCGAGCGCGAGACCGATCCGGGTGTGCCCGAGCGAGACCAGATGGGTGACCGCCAGCCCCATCGCCGCCCGGTCGTCGGGGGAGATGAACGGCGCCCGCACCTTCGGCGAGAAGCCGTCCACCAGCACGAACGGCACACCCTGGCCGCGCAGCTGGTCATAGCGCTGCATATCGGCCGAGGTGTCCGCGTGCAACCCGGAGACGAAGATGATCCCGGCCACCCCCCGGTCCACCAGCATCTCGGTCAGCTCGTCCTCGGTCGAGCCGCCGGGGGTCTGGGTGGCCAGCACCGGGGTGTAGCCCTGCCGGGTGAGCGCCTGCCCGATGACCTGGGCGAGCGCGGGGAAGATCGGGTTCTCCAGCTCGGGCGTGATCAGTCCCACCAGTCCGGCGCTGCGCTGCCGCAGCCGCACCGGCCGCTCATAGCCGAGGACGTCCAGAGCGGCGAGGACGGACTCGCGGGTGGCCGCCGCCACCCCCGGCCTGCCATTGAGGACGCGGCTGACGGTGGCTTCGCTGACCCCCGCCTGGGCTGCGATGTCAGCAAGCCGTGCGGTCATGGAGTGGGACTGTACCGGTCGCGTGTCAGATTGCCCACCACGCGCACGAATCAGGCGGAATGCGCACGGTTCCGGCCTTGTACGCCAGCGGCGCGGACGACAGCAGCGCACGCCCCGGAACCGGCAGTTCGACCTCCTCCGCGAGCGTGTTGAGCGTGCACACCAGGCCCGGCCGGGACAGCGCGAGCACCCCCGCCGGGGCCTGAAGCCAGCTCATCGGTCCGTCCCCGAGGCCCGGCAGCTCACGGCGCAGCGCGAGCGCGTCGCGGTACAGCTCCAGCGTGGAGCCGGGGTCGCCGGTCTGCGCCTCGACGGACAGCTCGGCCCAGTCCTCCGGCTGGGGCAGCCAGCTGCCGCCGGGGCCGAAGCCGTAGGAGTCGCCGGAGCGGGTCCAGGGCAGGGGCACCCGGCAGCCGTCGCGGAAGCCGTCCTGACCGTCCTGGCCCTCCTGCCCGTCGGCGGAGGTGCGGAAGAAGGCCGGGTCCTGGCGCAGCTCGTCCGGCAGCTCGGTCACCTCGGGCAGGCCCAGCTCCTCGCCCTGGTAGAGATAGGCCGAGCCGGGCAGCGCCAGGATGAGCAGGGCCGCGGCACGGGCGCGGGCGAGCCCTCGCTCCGGGCCGCCGCCGGCTCCGTCGGCGTAGCGGGTGGTGTGCCGGACCACGTCGTGGTTGGAGAGCACCCAGGTGGTGGGGGCGCCGACGGAGCCGGTGGCGGCCAGCGACTCGTCGATCACCTCGCGCATCGCGGCCGCGTCCCACGGGCACTTCAGGAACTGGAAGTTGAACGCCTGGTGCAGCTCGTCGGGGCGTACGTAGAGGGCCAGCCGCTCGGCGGTGGGCGCCCATGCCTCGGCGACGCCGATCCGGTCACCGGGGTAGGAGTCCAGCAGCCGCCGCCAGGAGCGGTGGATCTCGTGCACCCCGTCCTGGTCGAAGAACGGCAGCACCTGGGAGCCGATCAGCTTGGCCTGTTCGGTGCGGCCGATGTCGGGCAGCCCGGCGGCCTTGACCATGCCGTGCGCGACATCGACGCGGAAGCCGTCCACGCCCAGATCCAGCCAGAAGCGCAGTACCGAGTCGAACTCCGCGCGGACCTCGGGGGAGTCCCAGTTGAGGTCGGGCTGCTGGGGGGCGAACAGGTGCAGATACCACTCGCCGGGGGTGCCGTCCGGATCGGTGGTACGGGTCCAGGCGGGCCCGCCGAAGACCGACTCCCAGTCGTTCGGCGGCAGTTCGCCGTGGGCGCCGTGGCCGGGGCGGAAGTGGTAGCGGGCGCGGGCCGCGCCGCCGGGCCGGTCGGCGAGCGCCTCGCGGAACCACGGGTGCTGGTCCGAGCTGTGGTTCGGGACGACGTCCACGATCACCTTCAGCCCCAGCTCATGGGCGGTGCGCACCAGGTCGTCCGCGTCGCCGAGGGTGCCGAAGAGCGGGTCCACGGCGCGGTAGTCCGCCACGTCGTAGCCGCCGTCGGCCTGCGGGGAGGCGTAGAAGGGGGTCAGCCAGACGGCGTCCACACCCAGCCCGGCGAGGTGCGGCAGCCGCTCCCGCGCCCCGCGCAGATCGCCGATCCCGTCGCCGTCGCTGTCGGCGAAGGACCGTACGTACACCTGGTAGATGACGGCGTCGCGCCACCATCCGTGGCCTTCGGACGGTCGCGCCGGCTCGGTGGCAAGGGAGGTCGTGAGCTCCTGGGTCATGGCGCGAACGTAACAGCTCTGCAATGCCTTGCGGAAGAGCTTGCAGGGCGCGCTGATGCCCTTCGGGGGGTGCCCCGGTCGTGCTGTGAGCGTATGTCAAGCGCCGGATCGGGAGCGGAGCGGCTACCGCGGGGACACGCGGACGTAACGATGCCGGGCGCCTTGCAGAAATTTGCCGCAAGGTCTTTCGGCGGCCTTGAGGCCCTGTTACGTTCCTCCGCAACCCGGGGCCGCGATGGAGCGGCCGGCTTTGAAGGAGTTCAGATGCGACGTGGCATAGCGGCCACCGCACTCGTCGCGGCCATGGCGCTCGCGGCGACGGCGTGCGGCGGTGACGACGGCGGCAGCGGCGACAAGAAGTCCGGCGGCCATCTCTCCGGCACCGTGACGTACTGGGACACGTCGAACGACGCGGAGAAGGGCACGTACAAGGAGCTCGCCCTGGGCTTCGAGAAGAAGCACCCCGACGTCAAGGTCAACTACGTCAATGTGCCCTTCGGCGAGGCGCTGGCCAAGTTCAAGAACGCCGCGGGCTCCGGCGGCTCCGGCGCGCCCGATGTGCTGCGCACCGAGGTGGCCTGGACCCAGGACCTGGCCAACATCGGCTATCTCGCCCCGCTGGACGGCACTCCCGCCCTCGCCGACCAGTCCGACTATCTGCCCAAGGCGCTCGCGGGCGCCAAGTTCAAGGGCAAGACCTACGCCGTACCGCAGGTCATCGACACCCTCGGGCTCTTCTACAACAAGAAGATGCTGAAGGACGCCGGGGTCCAGCCGCCCAAGGACTGGACCGAGCTCAAGGCCGCAGCCAAGAAGATCAAGGAGAAGACCGGCAAGACCGGCCTCTATCTGCGCGGCGACGACGCCTACTGGTACCTGCCCTTCATCTACGGCGAGGGCGGCGACCTCCTCGACACCGGCGCCAAGAAGGTCACCATCGACGACGAGCCCGGCATCAAGGCGTTCGCGGCCGCCCGCGACCTGGTCACCTCCAAGGCGGCGGAGACCGACGCCACCGACGGCTGGGACAACATGCAGAACGCCATCAAGAACGGCGACGTCGCGATGACGATCAACGGGCCGTGGGCGATCGAGGACACCCTGGCGGGCAAGGCGTTCAAGGACAAGTCCAACCTCGGAGTGGTCCCGGTCCCGGCCGGCAGCAAGGGCCAGGGCGCCCCGCAGGGCGGCCAGAACCTCACCGTCTACGCCGGGTCGAAGAACCTGGACGCCTCCTACGCCTTCGCGCAGTACATGAGCTCTGCCGAGGTGCAGGCCAAGACCACCGAGAAGCTCTCCCTGCTGCCCACCCGCACCTCCGTCTACTCCAACAAGACGGTCGCCGCGAACCCCAATGTGAAGTTCTTCAAGGCCGCCGTCGACAAGGCCGTCGAGCGCCCCTGGATCCCCGAGGGCAACAGCCTTTTCCAGGCGATCCTGGTGCAGTTCCCGGGCGTCCTCACCGGCAAGACCTCACCCGAGAAGGCCGCCAACGCGGTCGGTGACGCGTACCGCAAGCTCCTCAAGGGCGACTGGAAGTAGGGCCGGCGACGATGGCTGTCGACACCAGCCGGCCGCTGGACCCGGCCGCGGGCGCGAAGGGCGCCCGCGGCCGGGGTGGCCGGGTTCACAAGGCCGGCACCCCACCGCCGCGCCGGATCCGCAACGCGCTCGCCCGCCACTGGTACGCCTGGGCCATGGTCGCGCCCGTCGTGCTCGTCATCGGGCTGATCATCGGCTATCCGCTGGTCCGCGGTGTCTATCTGTCGCTGACCGACGCCAACGAGGCCAATGTCGAGCGCACCATCGGGATCAACCACATCCCCGCCACCTACCAGACGGTCGGCCTCGACAACTTCCAGGCGATCCTCAAGGACCAGATCTTCTGGGACCGGCTGGGCTGGACCGTCACCTGGACGGTCTGCTGCGTGGCGCTCACCTTCTCGATCGGCCTGGGCCTGGCCGTGCTGCTCAACCGGCGGTTCGCCGGGCGCACCCTCTACCGGTCGCTGCTGATCCTGCCGTGGGCCGTCCCCGCCTTCGTCTCCGTCTTCGCCTGGCGGCTGCTCTACAACGAGAAGAACGGCATCCTCAACAAGGTGCTGCACGGCGGCGGGATCGACGCGGTGCCCTGGCTGAACGACCCCACCATGGCCAAGGCCTCGGTGATCGCCGTGAACATCTGGCTCGGGGTGCCGTTCATGCTGGTCGCGCTGCTCGGCGGGCTGCAGTCCATCCCCGGTGAGCTGTACGAGGCCGCCGAGATGGACGGGGCGAGCCCCTGGCAGCGGTTCCGCCACATCACCCTGCCCGGGCTGCGCTCGGTCAGCTCCACCGTGATCCTGCTGTCGACCATCTGGACGTTCAACATGTTCCCGGTGATCTTCCTGCTGACCCGTGGCGGGCCCGGCGACTCCACCGAGATCCTGGTGACGTACGCCTACCGGCTCTCCTTCGTCAACAGCCCGCGCGACTTCGCCGGCGCCTCGGCCTGGGGTGTGCTGATCCTGCTCATCCTCATGCTCTTCGCGGTGATCTACCGCCGTTCGCTCCGCAAGCAGGGAGAGGTGTGGTAGCCATGCGCGACCAACGACGCGGCCCGCTCGCCTCCGTCGGGCTGCACACCACGCTCGTCATCGCCTCCGCGGTCGCGGTCTTCCCGCCGCTGTGGCTGGTGGTGACCTCGTTCAAGCCCAAGAGCGAGGCGTTCAGCACCGATGTGGTGAAGGACCCGACGCTGCGGAACTACCAACACGTCCTGGGCGACACCGAGTTCCTGACCTGGTTCGGCAACTCGCTGTTCATCGTGGTCATCACCACGCTCCTGGGCGTCTTCGTCGCGGCCACCACCGGCTACGCCGTCAGCCGCTTCCGGTTTCCCGGGATGCGCCCGCTGATGTGGCTGCTGCTGATCACCCAGATGTTCCCGGTGGCCATCCTCATCGTGCCGCTGTACAACATCATGTCGACGCTGGGCTGGCTCAACCAGCCGATCTCGCTCATCGTCACCTATCTCACCGTGGCCGTGCCGTTCTGCGCCTGGATGATGAAGGGCTTCTTCGACACCATCCCGGTGGAGATCGACGAATCGGGCCGGGTCGACGGGCTCAACCCCTTCGGGACCTTCTGGCGGCTGGTCGTCCCGCTGGCCAAGCCGGGGCTCGCGGTGACCGCGTTCTACACCTTCATCACCGCCTGGGCCGAGGTGGCCTACGCCTCCGCCTTCATGACGGGGGAGGAGAACCTCACGCTCGCGGCGGGGCTCCAGACCTTCGTCAACCAGTACACCTCCGACTGGGGCTCCATGACGGCCGCGGCCGTCATGATCGCCATCCCGGCGGCGCTGGTGTTCTCCTGGGCCCAGCGCCATCTGGTGGCGGGGCTCACGGCCGGGGCGACCAAGTCGTGACGAGTCCGCCCGCGGCGGGCCCGTCGGCGGCGAGCGCACGGGAGGCGGGCCCACCCGCGGCGGGCCCATCCGCGGCGGGCTCACCGGGGGCGCCGCCGCGGCTCGCCGATATCGCCGCCCAGGCCAAGGTCAGCGAGGCCACCGTCAGCCGGGTGCTCAACGGCAAGGCGGGCGTGGCGGCCACCACCCGGCAGCGGGTGCTCGCCGCCCTCGACGTCCTCGGCTACGAACGGCCGGTACGGCTGCGGCGGCGCAGCGCCGGGCTGGTCGGCCTGGTGATCCCGGAGCTGACCAACCCGGTCTTCCCCGCCTTCGCGCAGATCATCGAGCAGGTGCTGGCCGGTCATGGCTACACCCCGATCCTGTGCACCCAGATGCCCGGTGGCGCCACCGAGGACGAGCTGGTGGAGCAGTTGGAGGAGCGCGATGTGGCGGGCATCGTCTTCATGTCCGGACTGCACGCCGACACCACGGCCGACCCTGCCCGCTATGCCCGGCTGGCCGGGCGCAAGGTGCCGTTCGTGCTGATCAACGGCTACCACGAGCACATCCAGGCCACGTTCGTCTCGCCCGACGACCGGGCGGCGGCGCGGATGGCCGTCCGCCATCTCGCCGCGCTCGGCCACCACCGGATCGGCCTCGCGGTGGGGCCGGCCCGCTATGTCCCCGCGCTGCGCAAGGTCGAGGGGTTCCTCGCGGCGAGCGCGGAGCTGCTGGGCCGATCGGCGGACGAGGCACGGGAGTTGGTGCGGCATACGCTCTTCAGCGTCGAGGGCGGGCAGGTGGCGGCGGCCACGCTGCTGGACCAGGGCTGTACGGGCATCGTGTGCGGCAGCGATCTGATGGCGCTCGGGGTGATCCGGGAGGCGGCCCGGCGCGGACTGCGGGTGCCGCACGATGTGTCGGTGGTCGGCTTCGACGACTCCCCGCTGATCGCCTTCACCGATCCCCCGCTGACCACGGTCCGCCAGCCGGTGCAGTCGATGGCGACGGCGGCGGTGGGGGCGCTGCTGGAGGAGATGGCCGGAAACCCGGTCCAGCACACGGAGTTCGTCTTCCAGCCGGACCTCGTGGTCCGCGGTTCGACCGCCCAGGTACCGCCGGCCGGTCAGGGCCCGGCGTCCCTTCGCCGGCCGGGCACCCGGATGCCGTAGCGGGCCATCTTGCGGTAGACGGTGGCGCGGCCCATGCCCAGTTTCGCCGCCGCCTGCGCCACCGTCGTGCCCGGCTCGGTCAGGCAGCGCACGATCTCGTCCCGTTCGAGGAGCTGCAGCCGGGTCAGCTGGCCGCTCGAGCCGGTGAACACCTCGGCCGGGAGATGACGGGTGTCGATCACATCCGTCCTCGACGCCGCCTCACGCACCACCCGGCGCAGCTGCCTGACATTCTCGGGCCAGTCGTAGGACGTCAGCGCCCGGGCCGCGGCGGGCGTGAACGTCACCGTGGGTCCACGGTGCCGCCGTGCGAAGTGGCGGGCCAGCGGCAGGATGTCGTCGGGGCGGAAGCGCAGGGCAGGCACCTCGACCACGGTGTCGACCAGCGGCCTCAGCACGTCCGGGATCGCGGAGAACCGCTGGGCCGTCACGGCGAACGGCGGCAGACGCCCGGACCCCTCCCCGGTCACCCGGCGCGCCTCGTCGAACAGCCGGGCCAGCTCGGTGGCCGCCCAGGCCGGCAGCCGGTCCACACCGGAGACGACGACGCAGGTGCTGTCCTTGCCCAGCTCGGGAGCCCACAGCGCCAGCCACGCAGCGACGTCGCCGGGTGCGGGCGGACGGGCACTGAGCAGGCGTTCCCGCGCCCCGTTCTGCCGGCGGGCGGTGGAGACCAGCGCGGCCTTCCCCGCTCCCGGCTCACCGACCGCCGCGACGACTCGCCCGCGGGCCGAGGCCGTACGCGCGGTGGCGACGGCGTCCGTCCAGCCGGGGGAGAGCGTCTGGTGAGCGTGGCCGTGCTGGTGGTACCGGTCGGCGTACACCCGGAACACCTCACCCCGCGGGGCCGGTGGGACCCTCCGGCCGGTCCCCCGGGCCAGCATGAGCGCCGCCGTGTTCCCGGCGGCGGCCTGCGTCAGGGCCAGCGACAGCTCCGAGGACGAATCGGACCAGGTGGTGAGGTTGACGCTGCCGACGAGCGCACCGGTCCCCGGGTCGAGCACCGGTGCCGCGGCACAGGTGTATCCCCGCAGGCCGGTGCAGTAGTGCTCGTCCGCCCGAACCAGTGACGGAGCACGATCCGCCAGGGCGAGGCCGAGCCCGTTGGTGCCCACGTCGCGTTCGGCGAAGGAGAAACCGGGCGCCAGATGGACCCGGTCCAGGGACCGGCTGATCGAGGCGTCGTCGCACTCCCGGTACAGCACCAGGCCGTCGCTGTCGGCGATCATCATGCTGACCGCCTCGTCGGCGAGCGTGTCCCGCAGGCCCCGCAGCACCTCATGACCGCACTCGTAGAACAGGGAGGCCGTGTCCACCGAACCGGTGAACACGGGCCGCATCTCCTCCGGCGACAGACCGTAGTGCCGACTGCGCTGCCACGATGCCAGCAGGCGCGGGGCCAGGCGGTGGCTGTCCACTTCGACCTCCGTAGGGACACGGCGACCGTGGCCACGGTACTGCCCGCCGGAACGGTCCAGCGAGGGCGGTGTCTCGAAGTGAGACACCCGGCACCTCGCTGATGTGTGTCATCGCTGCCTAGCGTGCCTCTTCGGACGGGGCCGATCAGTCTCCCCGCGCGGGGTACCCGCGCGCCGCCCTCCCTCGATGAAGGAGAACGCTCCATGAAGGCAGTCCAGGTCGTGGGCTACGGCCAGAGCCCGCGCATGACCGACGTACCGCATCCGGAGATCACCGGCCCGCACGACGTGATCGTCAAGATCGGCGGGGCGGGTGTGTGCCGCACCGATCTCCACATTCTCGAAGGGCAGTGGGCGGACAAGTCCGGGGTGAGCCTGCCCTGCACCATCGGGCACGAGAACGCCGGCTGGGTCCATGCGGTCGGCAGCGCGGTCACCAACGTCGCCGAGGGCGACAAGGTCATCGTGCACCCCCTGATCACCTGTGGGCTGTGCCCGGCCTGCCGGGCCGGTGACGACGTCCACTGCCGGCAGAGCCTCTTCCCCGGCATCGACACCCACGGCGGCTACGCCGAGTACCTGAAGACCTCGGCCCGCAGCGTCGTGCAGCTCGGCGGTTCCCTCGAACCCGCCGACGTCGCCGCGCTCGCCGACGCGGGGCTCACCGCCTACCACGCCGCGGCCAAGGCCGCCGGCCGGCTGCGCCCCGGGACCAGGTGCGTGATCATCGGCGCGGGCGGGCTCGGACACATCGGCGTACAGGTTCTGAAGGCCACCACGGCCGCCGAACTCATCGTGGTCGACCGCAACCCCGACGCCGTGGAACTGGCCGTCTCCATCGGCGCCGACCGCGGGGTCGTGGCGAGCGGGGACCAGGTCGAGGAAGTGCTGGAGCTGACGGGCGGGCAGGGCGCCGAGGCGGTCGTCGACTTCGTCGGCGAAGGCGGCGCGACCCGGGACGGCGTCCGCATGCTGCGCCGCGCGGGCGACTACCACGTGGTGGGGTACGGGGAGAACCTCGACATCCCGACGATCGACATCATCTCCGCCGAGATCAATTTCATCGGCAATCTCGTCGGCTCCTACACCGACCTGTGCGAGCTGATGGTGCTCGCCGCACAGGACCGCGTGCGCCTGCACACCACCACGTACCCGCTGGACCGTTTCCAGGAAGCCCTGGACGACCTCGACGCCGGCCGGGTCCGCGGACGCGCCGTTCTCGTCCCCTGACCGCTGATCCTGCGACCCGGCCGGTCACCCACCGGGGGACGGGCCGGTCATCACCGACGAAAGGCTTATCAATGATCTTCATCACCGCGAAGTTCCGCGTGCTGCCCGAGGACGCGGACCGCTGGCCCGAGATCGCGGGCGACTTCACCCGGGACACCCGCGCCGAGCCGGGGTGCCTGTGGTTCGACTGGTCCCGCAGCGTCGAGGACCCGGCCGAGTACGTCCTGGTAGAGGCGTTTCGCGACGAGGAGGCCGGCGCGGCACACGTCAACTCGCCGCACTTCCGGGCCGCGCAGCGGACACTGCCGCCGCACCTGGTGGAGACCCCGCGGATCGTCAATATGAACGTGCCCCAAGGAGATTGGTCCCTCCTCGGGGAAATGGCCGTCCCGGACCAGGACTGACGCCCCGTCCCCCGAACCGATCCGACCGGCCGGGCGCGTGGGGCCCGTTGACTGGACCCCCGGCCGGCCGGACCGGAGAACGTGGTTGAACGTAACACCGCCGCAACTGCTTGCGAAAGGTCTTGCAACAACAAAAACTCGCGAGTACGGTCCCGTCACCACCCCACCACTGACGTCTTGCAGCAAGAACCTTCAACTGGCCTTACGGGCATGGCGCGTTGCCGTACGAGGCTCAATCGGCACCCCCGAACTCCCCCCACGGAGGAACGATGGCCAGCAGCCGCATCCCCCTTGCCACCGCGCTCGCCCTCGCGGCGAGCGCGGTGACGCTCGTCGCACTGCCCCAGACCGCGCGGGCGACACCGCCCGGCGCCAAGGACGTCACCGCCGAACTCTTCGAGTGGAAGTACGACTCCGTCGCCAAGGAGTGCACCAGCACCCTCGGCCCGGCCGGATACGGTTATGTCGAGGTGTCCCCGGCCACCGAGCACATCCAGGGCGGCCAGTGGTGGACCTCCTACCAGCCCGTCAGCTACAAGATCGCGGGGCGGCTCGGCGACCGCACCGCCTTCAAGAACATGATCGACACCTGCCACGCGGCGGGCGTCAAGGTGGTGGCCGACGCCGTCATCAACCACATGTCCGCCGGGTCCGGCACCGGCACCGGCGGTTCCTCGTACACCAAGTACGACTACCCCGGCATCTACCAGCCCCAGGACATGGACGACTGCACCGCGCAGATCAGCAACTACCAGGACCGCTGGAACGTACAGCACTGCGAGCTGGTGGGCCTCGCCGACCTGGACACCGGTGAGAGTTACGTCCGCACCCGGCTCGCGCAGTACCTCAACGACCTGCTCTCGCTCGGCGTGGACGGCTTCCGCGTCGACGGCGCCAAGCACATCCCGGCGGACGATCTGGCCGCCATCAAAAGCCAGTTGAGCGACCCCGGCGTCTACTGGAAGCAGGAGGTCATCTACGGCGAGGGCGAGGCGGTCTCCCCGACGGAGTATCTGCGCAACGGCGATGTGCAGGAGTTCCGCTACGGCCGTGACCTCAAGCGGGTGTTCCAGAGCGAGAAGCTGGCGTATCTGAAGAACTTCGGCGAGGGCTGGGGCCATATGGCGAGCGGCCAGTCCGGTGTCTTCGTCGACAACTGGGACACCGAGCGGAACGGCTCCACCCTCACCTACAGAGACGGCGCCGACTACACCCTCGCCAACGTCTTCATGCTGGCCTGGCCGTACGGCTCCCCGGACGTCCACTCCGGCTACGAGTTCAGCGACAACGACGCGGGCCCGCCGAACGGCGGCGCGGTGGGCGCCTGCTACCAGGACGGTTGGAAGTGCCAGCACAAATGGCCCGAGATCATGAGCATGGTCGCCTTCCGTAACACGGCCCGGGGCGCCTCGGTGACCAATTGGTGGGACAACGGCAACAACGCCATCGCGTTCGGGCGCGGCGACAAGGCGTACGTGGCCATCAACCACGAGAGCGGCTCCCTGACCCGGACCTTCCAGACCTCGCTCCCGGCGGGCGGCTACTGCGACGTCCAGAGCGGCAAGTCCGTCACGGTCGACTCCTCGGGCCAGTTCACCGCCACGCTGGGCGCGAATACGGCGGTCGCCTTGCATACCGGGGCCCGTAGCTGCGGGTAGGCCGCGGCCTTCACCAGCGGGCCCGGAGGCAAGGGGCTCCGCCCCTGCCCCGGGGTTCTGGCTTGGGTCCGGGGTTCTGGCTTGGGTCCGGGGTTCTGGCTTGGGTCCGGGGTTCTGGCTTGGGTCCGGGGTTCTGGCTTGGGTCCGGGGTTCCGGCTTGGGTCCGAGGTTCCGCCCCTGGGCTCGGCCCGTGCCTCGGGCTCGGCCTCGGGCTCGGCCTCGGGCCTCGGGCTCGGCCTCGGGCCTCGGGCTCGGCCTCGGGCCTCGGGCTCGGCCTCGGGCCTCGGGCTCGGCCTCGGGCCTCGGGCTCGGCCTCGGGCCTCGGGCTCGGCCTCGGGCCCCGGGCTCGGCCTCGGGCCCCGGGCACGGCCTCGGGCCCCGGGCACGGTCCCGGACCTCGGGCACGGCCCCGGACCCCGGACCTCGGGCACGGCCTCGGGCACGGCCTCGGGCATGGCCCCGGGCACGGCCTCGGGCATGGCCTCGGGTCCGGCCTCGGGCACGGCCCCGGGCATGGCCCCCACGGCCCCGGGCACGGCCCCGGGCATGGCCCCGGGCCCCGGGTTCCGCCTCACCGGCCGTCGCCCCGGGCATCAGGCACCGCACCAGGCCCCGGGCTCCGCGCCTGCCCCGGGCATCGAATCGCCCCCGACGTCCTCCTCGCTCCCCGGGCGGGGCCGGAGGCCGCCTCCGCCCCCGCCCGGGGAGCGGGGGCGCGGAGCCCACACCCACACCACACCTCAAGGAGCCACCAGCCCCGTGAAACCCCCGAGAGCCACCCTCTTTCGCACCGCCGCCGCGCTCGCCACCCTGGTGCTGGGCGCGGCGGCCGTGCCCGCCGTATCGCAGACCGCCCGGGCCGCGACGCCCGCCACCGCGGAGGCGACGCCCGCCGAGGCGCAGTGGATCGACCGTGCCACCGTCGTCTGGAAGGTCGAGCACACCGCCGCGACCGCCGAGGAGTTGCGCTCCGCGGACGGCGGCATCCTGCGGCTGGCCCCGGCCTCCCTGACCGATGCCCAGAAGGCCGCCTACCCGCACCTGGCCGACCGCCCCGCCTATCGGCTCGACCCGCGCGACCGGGACAAGGCCGCCACGGCGCTGCGCGGCCCGCTCACCGCCGTCCAGCGCGCGGCCGACGACCGCGACCACGTGCTGCACCGCACCGGGGTGCAGATCCCCGGCGTGCTGGACGACCTCTACGCCGACCGGGCGCGCCGGGCCCGCCTCGGCCCGGTCTTCCACGGCGGCCGCCCCACCCTCTCCGTATGGGCGCCGACCGCCCAGAAAGTCTCACTCGACCTCGACGGGCGCACCGTCGCCATGCGTCGGGACCCCGGCAGCGGGGTGTGGAGCGTGACCGGGAGCCCCGACTGGCGGGACAGGCCCTACCGCTACCGGGTCCGGGTCTGGGCGCCGAGCGCCGGGAAGACCGTCACCAACGAGGTCACCGACCCCTACTCCACCGCCCTGACCGCCGACTCCGCCCGCAGCCTGGTCACCGATCTGGCCGATCCCCGGCTCGCCCCCGCCGGCTGGGCGTCGCTGGAGAAGCCCAGGGCCGTTCCGCTGCGCGACGCCCGCATCCAGGAGCTGCAGATCCGCGACTTCTCCATCGCGGACCGCACCAGCGCCCACCCCGGCCAGTACCTCGCCTTCACCGACCGCGGCTCGGACGGGATGCGGCACCTCACGCGGCTGGCCCGGTCCGGCACCTCGTACGTCCACCTCCTGCCCGCCTTCGACTTCGGCACCGTCCCGGAGCGGCGGTCCGACCAGGCCCGGCCCGGCTGCGATCTGGCCGCCTTGCCCGCCGACTCCGACCAGCAGCAGAAGTGCGTGGCCGGGACCGCCGACAGGGACGGCTACAACTGGGGCTACGACCCGTTGCACTACACCGTGCCGGAGGGGAGCTACGCCAGCGACCCGGACGGCCCGGCCCGCACCCGCGAGTTCCGGCAGATGGTGCAGGGGCTGGCCCACGCCGGGCTGCGCACGGTCATGGACGTGGTCTACAACCACACGGTGGCCGCCGGGCAGGACGACAAGTCGGTGCTCGACCGCATCGTGCCCGGCTACTACCAGCGGCTGCTGGACGACGGCAGCGTGGCCACCTCCACCTGCTGCCCCGGCACCGCGCCCGAGCACGCGATGATGGGCAAGCTGGTGGTGGACTCGATCGTCACCTGGGCCCGCCAGTACAAGGTCGACGGCTTCCGCTTCGACCTCATGGGCCACCACCCCAAGGCCAACATCCTGGCCGTGCGCAAGGCCCTCGATGCCCTGACCCCCGCCAAGGACGGGGTGGACGGCAAGTCGATCATCCTCTACGGGGAGGGCTGGAACTTCGGCGAGGCGGCCGACGACGCCCGCTTCGTCCAGGCCACCCAGCGCAACATGGCCGGCACCGGCATCGCCACCTTCAGCGACCGGGCGCGGGACGCGGTGCGCGGCGGCGGGCCGTTCGACGAGGACCCCCGCGTCCAGGGTTTCGCCTCCGGGCTCTTCACCGACCCCAACGGCTCACCGGCCAACGGCGGCCGGGACGAGCAGCGGGCCCGGCTGCTGCACGCCCAGGACCTGATCAAGGTCGGGCTCTCCGGCAACCTCGCCGACTACGCCTTCACCGACACCGGCGGACGCCGGGTCAAGGGCTCCGAGG
The DNA here is from genome assembly GCF_018035285.1 of Streptomyces sp. MK37H. NCBI lineage: Bacteria > Bacillati > Actinomycetota > Actinomycetes > Kitasatosporales > Streptomycetaceae > Streptomyces > Streptomyces sp. MK37H. The sequence goes on from NZ_JAAAYH010000188.1 coordinate 14,664, forward strand.
TCGACTACAACGGCTCACCGGCCGGTTACGCCGCCGCCCCCGGCGACGCGCTCGCCTACGCCGACGCCCATGACAACGAGACCCTCTACGACGCGCTCGCCTACAAGCTCCCCACCACCACCTCGGCCGCCGACCGCGCCCGGGCCCAGGTCCTGGCCCTGGCCACCGCCACCCTCTCCCAGGGGCCGGCGCTCAGCCAGGCGGGCACCGATCTGCTGCGCTCGAAGTCGCTGGACCGCAACTCCTTCGACAGCGGGGACTGGTTCAACGCCATCCATTGGGATTGCGCGACCGGCAACGGCTTCGGCCGGGGACTGCCCCCGGCGGCGGACAACGAGTCCAAGTGGCCGTACGCCAAACCCCTGTTGACCAATCCGGCGGCACGCCCCGGCTGCTCCGAGATCACGGGTGCCTCGGCGGCCTACCGGGATCTGCTGCGGATTCGCACCACCGAGAAGGCGTTCAGCCAGGCCACGGCGGAGGGGGTGCAGCAGGCGCTGTCCTTCCCGCTGTCCGGGACCGGGGAGACGCCGGGCGTGATCACCATGCGGCTCGGCCGACTTGTCGTGGTCTTCAACGCGACCCCGTCCCGGCGGTCGCAGACCGTCCCCGCCCTGGCCGGGACCCCGTACGCCCTCCACCCGGTCCAGGCGCGCGGCTCCGACGCCACGGTGAGGACGTCCGGCTACGAGCGCGCGAGCGGCACCTTCACCGTGCCCGGCCGCACGGTCGCCGTCTTCACGGCGGGGGCCGCCGGGCGCTGAGGGGGTGTCCGGCGGAGCGTGGCGCCTGCGGCGGGCCACGCGGCGGAGCCGCATAAGGGGCGCGGGGCTGTGTCGGTGTGCGGCTCCGCCGCGGCTGTGTCGATATGCGGCTCCGCCGCGTGGGACCAGCCACGATGGCGCTGCGGACGATCGACGGCAGGTCGGGGCACTTCCAGCGGAGCGTCAGCGCAGGGGGCCCAGCCGGTCGCCGTTCGCCAGGCGGGCCTTGAGGTCGGCGCGGGCGCCCGCCTTCGCGGGGAGGGTCAGCCCGCGGCCGTAGGAGCGGCCCCGGACGCCGCCGGTGGCGACGATGCCGGTCACCTGGCGGCTTCCGGCGGCCAGCAGATACCAGTGGCCGGACCGCGCCTTCCACAGCACCCCCGCCAGCACCCGCGGCTCGCGCGGGCCGCAGGCGGGGGAGTTGTCGGCGCCGGCCGCGACCGCGCCCGCCCTGCCCCGGCGGGTGTCCCAGGGCTGGAACTGGGCCAGGACCTTGCTGCCCGTGCCCCGCCAGGTGTCGGCGCGGGTGCACAGCCAGGCGGCGTGGCCGCCCGCCTCCGGCAGGGCCTGGGCGGCGAACCGCCAGGCGTTGACCGAGCGCACCCCGCGCGCCCGCATCATCGCCAGCCGGCATCCGGTCCTGGCCCAGCTCGCCCGGGCCGCCCGTCCCGCCACATCGCGCACCCCGGCGCCGGGGGTGCCGTAGGTGAGCCGGGCCGGGGCCAGTTCGCCGAGGTCGGCCACGAGCCGCGAGCCGAACTGCAGCGCGGGCCAGCCACGGCAGGGGCGCAGCCGCGGAACGGTGCGCACCGGGTCGGTCACCCCGTCCCCGGTGCGGCGCAGTAGACGCGGCGCCCCGGCCGGGTGCAGCAGATCCCGCACCCAGGCGTGGTGCACCCAAGGGGCGGTCAGATAGCGGACGTTGCCGTCCGTGCGGCTCAGGACCAGCGCGGTCGAGGTGCCCGCGTCCGCGGCGTCCAGCCGGGCGAAGTCCAGCGCGACCGCGCCGCCCTCGCCCGCCTCCGCGTACCGCGCCACCCGTAGCCCGTCGTACAGCAGCACCACCGTGGCCTGGTCCACCTCGCCCGCGAACAGCAGCTGCGGCGGCCCCGACGGCGGCCCCGACTGCGTGCCCATGGTGGCCGACACCCGCACCGAACCGCCCGGCCGCGCCCAGACGGCCAGCGCGCGGCGCAGCAGCGCGGTGTCCCGGACCCGGTCGCCGCGCGCGGGCCAGGAGGAGAAGTCGGCGCGGGACGCGGTGCGCCAGGCGTCGGGCGCGGCACGGGTCAACCTGTCCGGGTCCAGG
>NZ_JAAAYH010000189.1:0-16671 GCF_018035285.1 Streptomyces sp. MK37H
TCAGTATGTGCAGATCCATTAAGACGCTCCGCCCGCCCTACGCCGAGTCCGTCAGCGAGGCCGATACGCGCGCCGCGGCCCTCCAGTACGTCCGCAAGATCTCCGGCTTCCGCCAGCCGGCCGCCCACAACGCGGAGGCGTTCGACAAGGCCGTGGAGGCCATCGCCGCCGCCACGGGGGAGCTGCTGGACTCGCTCGAGGTGCGCGGCGGGGCAGCACGCTGAATGGCCCGGGGCTGTCGAGAGCACCCGGGCCATTCGCTTGATCAGTTGTGCGCCGCCAGGGACTCGAACCCCGGACCCGCTGATTAAGAGTCAGCTGCTCTAACCAACTGAGCTAGCGGCGCGTGCTGACGACATAAATAGTACCTGGTCCGGAGGGGTGGTTTTGACCACCGCTCTCCGGGGCAAGGCCGGGGCCGGGCAGGGCGGCCGGACGGCCGGGACCAATGGGCTCAGATGGAGAGGGAGAGCAGCATCGGGGCCGCCTCGCGGTTGAGGGTGTCGGCGGCCTGGCGGAGGCGGTGGGCGTGGGCCAGGGGGAGGGAGAGGGCCAGGCAGCCCACCGAGCGCCCGGCGCTGATCGGAACCGCCGCGCAAACCGTGCCGACCGCGTATTCCTGCAGGTCGAGGACGGGGACGGTGGCGGGCTGGCTGTCCAGCTTGCGGAACAGCACCTTCTCGTTGGTGGTGGTCCGGGAGGTGAGCCGCACCGTCTTGTGGCGGGCGAGGTGATCGCGGCGGCTGTCGTGGTCGAGCTGGGTGAGCAGGCATTTGCCGAGCGCCATGGCGTGGGCGGCGGAGCGGAAGTCCACCCACTCGTTGACCTTGGGGGTGCGCGGCCCGTCCGCATACTGAGTGATCTTGATTTCGCCGTCCACATAGCGGCTGAGGTAGACCGCCGCGCCCACCGAGTCGCGCAGGGTGATGAGGGACTGCTGGAGCTTGTCCCGGACGGCGTGGCCGCGGTCGGGGGCGGCGGAGCCCAGCAGGGTCAGGGCGTTGCCACCGACGTAGGCGCCGTCGGCGATCTGCTCCACATAGCCTTCGCGGCGCAGCATCCGCAGCAGATCGGCGAGCTGGTGGGCCGGTAGCCGGGTCTCCCTCGCGAGCATGATGTCGCTGACGCCGGACGAGTGTCTGGCGACGACCTCCAGGATGCGGAGGGCGTGCTGCACCGAGTGGAACGGCGCGGTCGGCTCGGGCCTGAGCGCCACGATTTCCCCCCTCGCAGGTTGGCGTGGCTTTGTATCACGATAACCGCCAAGGGGCTTATCCGGATCGGCTGTTGAGGATATTGCCGAGGCGCATCGGCCCCGGTCAGCAGGGGCGTATGTCCTCGGCATATGACAATGGCGTGCCCCCGCGGGAGGGTCGCGGGGGCAGCGCCGGACCGGGCCCGGCAGGGGCCGGGCGATCCGGCCGAAGGGCTAGAGGACCGCGCTCAGGAACTCCCTCGTCCGCTCGTGCTCCGGCTCGGTGAAGATCTTCTCCGGCGGCCCGGACTCGATCACCCGGCCCGAGTCGAACATCAGCACGTCATCGGAGATGTCCCGCGCGAAGTTCATCTCATGGGTGACACAGAGCATGGTGATGTCCGTTGTGTGAGCGATGTCACGCAGCACATCCAGCACCCCGGCCACCAGTTCCGGGTCCAGCGCCGACGTCACCTCGTCCAGCAGCATCACCTGCGGCCGCATGGCCAGCGCCCGGGCGATCGCCACCCGCTGCTGCTGCCCGCCGGACAGCTGCGTCGGGTACGCGTCGCACTTGTCGCCGAGGCCGACCAGGTCGAGCAGCTCCCGGGCGCGGGTCTCGGCCTCGTCCTTGCCGAGGCCCAGCACATGCACCGGGGCCTCGGTGATGTTCCGCAGCACCCGCATATTGGGGAAGAGGTTGAACTGCTGGAAGACCATTCCGATCTTCTTGCGCACCTCTCTGGTGTGCTTCTCGCCCGCCGGGACCAGCTTGCCGGCCCTGTCCTCATGGGTCAGATAGTCGCCGTCGACCTTGATCGTGCCCTCGTCCGGCTTGATCAGCGTCATCAGCAGCCGCAGGATCGTGGTCTTGCCCGAGCCCGAGGGGCCGATCAGGGTGACGTGCTTGCCGGAGGAGACCGAGAAGTCGAGGTTGTCCAGGACCGTATTGCTGCCGAAGCGCTTGGTCACCTGGTCGAAGCGGATCAGTTCACTGCCGTCCACGGCAGGGTTCGTGTGGTCGGTTTCAGTGGCCAAGACGACGCTCCAGGGCTCGCATCAGAAGGGAAGCCGGATAGGCGATGAGGATGAAGGCGATGCCGACCATCGTGTAGGGCTCGATGTACTGGAAGGACGACGCGCCCTCCGCGCGCGCCTTCTGCAGCATGTCGACGACGCCGATCAGCGCGAGCATCGGGGAGTCCTTCAGCATCGCGATGACGTAGTTGCCCAGTGCGGGCACCACCCGGCGAATGGCCTGCGGCAGGATCACCGCGGTCCAGGTACGGCCGCGGGAGAGGCTGAGCGCGGTCGCCGCCTCCCACTGGCCCTTGGGCACACCGTCGATACCGGCCCGGTAGACCTCGGCGGTGTACGTCGAGTAGTGCAGACCGAGCGCGATCACCCCGGTGGTGAGCGCCGAGAACTTGATGTCCCAGGTCGGCAGCACGTAGTAGAAGAAAAACAGCTGCACCAGCAGCGGAGTGTTGCGGATGAACTCCACGACCGCCGCCACCGGCCAGCGTATGAAGCGGGTCGGCGAGCGGAAGGCCATCGCCCACACCAGGCCGAGCGCGAACGCCAGGACCGAGCCCAGGGCGGTCGCCTCCAGGGTGATCAGCAGTCCGTTGCCCAGCTCGGGGAGGAAGTCCTTCGCCACATCCCAGTTCCAGCTCACTGGGCACCTCCCGCCGTGATGATGTTGGACGACTGCTCGGCCTCCTGGCGCGAGGACAGCTTCCGGGTGACCAGCGGGCCCTTGTCGGACTTCACGGGGGCCTGGCCGATGCCCGCCTTGGCGCGCCGCTCCAGCAGCCGCATCAGCCGGGTGAGGACGAAGGCCAGCACGAAGTAGAGGACCAGGATGATCGCGTAGATCTCCAGGCTGTCACCGGTCGCCAGCCGCGAGAGCTGGGCGGCGAAGGTGATGTCGGCGACGCTCACCGCGGAGACCAGGGCGGTCGCCTTCAGCAGCTCGATCAGCAGATTGTTGAAGGGCGGGATCATCTCCGGGATCGCCTGCGGCAGGATTACCCGGCGCATCCGCTGCGCGGGCGTGAAGCTGAGCGCGATGGCCGCCTCGCGCTGCGCCGGGGCCACCGCGGCGATCGCGCCACGCACGATCTCCGAGCCGTACGCCCCGTAGGTGAGGCCCAGCGCCAGCACCGCGGCCCACATCGGCACCAGCTGGTACTGGAAGGCCAGTGGCATCACGAAGAACAGCCAGAACATCAGCACCAGGGCCGAGGTGCCGCGGAAGACCTCCACATAGAAGCCGGTCAGAAAGCGGACGATCCACAGCCGGGAGGTGCGCGCGATCCCGATGCCGAACGCCACGACGGCCGCGAAGACCGCGCTGTACAGGGTCAGCTGGATGGTGATCCAGACGCCCGGAAGAAGCCAGTTTTCCCACAGCCCGGCCGTCATGAGCACAGCTCCTTGGCGGTCAGATCGGTCATCTCTTCCTTGGTGAAGCCGAAGGGCCGCACGATCCGCAGCAGCTCGCCGCTCTTCTTCATCTTGTGCAGCTCGACGTTGAAGGCGTCCCGGAGCTTGGTCTCCTCCGGCCGGAAGGCGAAGCCGCCGGCGCCGATGTCCGGTTTGCCGTCGACGTACGCCTGGAACGGCTCGGTGGCCTCGGCCAGCCGGCTGTTCCGCTGCTTCACCACGTTGTGCACGGTCACGGTCGTGCCCGCGAAGACATCGGCCCGGCCCTGCTCCACGGCCAGCAGCCCGGCCAGCTGGTCGGGGAGGATCAGCATGTCGCTCTGCTTGATCCCGGCGTCCTCCGCGTAGCCGATCTCGGCGTAGGCGGTGCCGGTGGCCATTTTGGCCTTCTGCTTGAAGATATCGTGGTAATTGTGCAGGTTCTTGGGGTTCCCCTTGCGCACGATGAACGCGTCACGCATGCGGTAGTCGGGGTCGGAGAAGATCACCTGGGCGCAGCGCTCGGGGTTGATGTACATCCCCGCCGAGACCACGTCGAACTGCTGCGAGCGAAGGCCCGGGATGAGCGAGCCGAACTCGGTCGGCACCGGCTGGACCTTGGGCACACCCAGCCGCTTGAAGATGACTTTCGCGATCTCCGGCGCCTCGCCGGTGAACTCGCCGTTCTCGTCGATATAGCCGAATGGGATCTCCCCCGCAATTCCCAGCCGGACCGTCCCCTGCGACCGCAGTCGCTCCAGCAGATTGCCCCCGTCCTTGGCGCCCGAGCCGGACACCCGGCTGCAGCCGGCCGCGCCCAGCAGGCCCAGGGCCGCACCGCCGGCGAGAAGGGCGCGGCGGCTTGGGCCCATTTTTGCTATTTCTCTGCTATCGGTGTCTTTCCCACGTGGTGGAGCCATGGGCGCGCGGCTACCCGACTCCGGCGAATGTATGCGGGCCGTTTCCGGCCCTTGATACAGCCGATGTCTGGGTAGTCCCCTGGGACAGGACTGGTTCCGAAGCGACCTGGAGGAAAGTCGATGGTTGACCGAGCCGACCGGTTCATCGAGGTCTCGCTCGACAAGCGCGGGGTGAGCTGCACGGCCAAGCTCCTTGACGATCTCGCGCCGATCACCTGCGACGCGGTGTGGAACGCGCTGCCGCTCGGGGGTGATGTGTATCACGCGAAGTACGCACGCAACGAGATCTACACGCTGCTGCCCCCCTTCGCGCCCGAGGAGCCGCCCCTCGAGAACCCGACGATCACCCCCATCCCCGGGGACCTGTGCTACTTCACCTTCACGGACACCCAGCTCGGGACCAAGTCGTACGGATACGAGACCGAGGCCAAGCACCAGGGGCGGCGGCAGGTGATCGACCTGGCCCTCTTCTACGAGCGGAACAACCTGCTGATCAACGGCGACGCGGGCTGGGTGCCCGGGATCGTCTGGGGCACGATCGTGGACGGCCTCGACCGTATGGCCGACGCCTGCCAGGACCTGTGGCGCGCGGGGGCGCTGGGGGAGACGCTGAACTTCCGCCGGGCGTAGACCTCGGCTCGTACCGGGCACAGGCCCCCGGCCTGTGCCCGGGGCAGCGCATGGGCCGGTCCCGGGTCCGGGGCGGCTCCGCCCCGGACCCGGCAATGGGCCTTACGCCGCCGGCGGGCGCACCCCGTCCGCCAGCCCCGCCTCGAACAGCGCGTGCGCCGCGCGCAGCACAAGCGCGTCCGCGTGGCGCGCGCCCACCAGCTGCACCCCGATCGGCAGGCCCGCGCCGCTGAGGCCGCACGGCACCGACGCCGCGGGCTGCTGGGTCAGGTTGAACGGGTAGGTGAACGGCGTCCAGCCGGTCCACCGGGTGTGCTCCGACCCCTTGGGCACCTCCACCCCCGCCTCGAACGCGGTGATCGGCAGTGTCGGGGTGACCAGCAGGTCGTACGCGGAGTGGAACCGCCCCATGGCGTGGCCGAGGGCCATCCGCACATCCACGGCCGCCAGATAGTCCAGCGCGCTGTACGACGCCCCCTGGGCGCAGATCTCGCGCAGCCCCGGGTCCAGCAGCTCCCAGTCCTCCTGCCCCAGCGGCTGCACCACCCGGGCCGCGCCGCTGAACCACAGCGTGTGGAACGCCTCCACCGGGTCCTGGAACCCCGGGTCGATCTCCTCGACCACCGCGCCCAGCTCCGCCAGCAGATCCACCGCCCGCCGCGCCGACGCGGCCACCTCCGGGTCGACCACGGCCGCGCCGCCGAGCGCGGGGCTGTAGGCGACCCGCAGGCCGTCCACTCCGGCCCCGCCGGAGGCGAGCGCCTCCCGGAAGCCGCCCTCGGCGGGGCCCAGCTGGGACCAGTCGCGCCAGTCCGGACCGGAGATTACATCCATCAGCAGCGCCGCGTCCGCCGCGTCCCGGGTCATCGGCCCCACATGGGCCAGGGTGCCGAACGCGCTCGCCGGATAGAGCGGAACCCTCCCATAGGTGGGTTTCAGCGCGAAGATGCCGCAGAAGGCCGCCGGGATACGGACCGAGCCCCCGCCGTCCGTCCCCAGGCTCAGCGGACCCGCGCCCAGCGCGACCGCGGCCGCGCTGCCGCCACTGGAGCCGCCCGCCGTCCGCTGGGGGTCGTACGGATTGCCGGTGACCCCGTGGACCGGGCTGTCGGTGACGCCCTTCCAGCCGAACTCCGGGGTCGTGGTCTTCCCCACGAACACCGCGCCGTGCTCGCGCAGCCGCGCCACCGAGGGCGCGTCCTCGTCCCAGGCCTTGCCCTCGGGCCGTACGGTCCGCGAACCGCGCAGGGTGGGGGCGCCGCGCTGCAACAGGATGTCCTTCACCGACACCGGGACGCCGTCCACCAGGCCCGCCGGGGCCCCGCGCCGCCACCGCTCGGCGGACTCCTCCGCCTGCCGCAGCGCGCCCTCGGCGTCCACCCGGGTGAAGGCGTTCACCTCCGGCTGAATCTGCTCGATCCGGTGGAGGACGGCACGGGTCGCCTCGACGGGGGAGAGCTCGCCGGAGGCATAGCGCTCGACGAGTTGAACGGCTGTCAGGTCGTGAATGTCGGTCATCCGGCTCTCCGTTCAGGTCCTGCGATCAGTCCACCGGTACGTACCCGAGGCGTTTGTCGACGATGTTGAGCAGTGGTTCGCCCGCGCACCAGCGCTCGTAGTTGTCCTGGAACTGGTCGGCCAGGTGGTCGCGCCACCCGACCGTGTCGCCGCTCATATGGGGCGAGACGAACAGCCCGGGCACGTCCCACAGGGGATCGTCCGAGGCCAGCGGCTCGTGTTCGAAGACGTCCAGGGCCGCGCCGGCGATCCGCCGGGCGACCAGGGCCGCCGTAAGGTCCTTCTCGACGACCAAGGGGCCGCGGCCGACGTTGATGAACCGGGCGGAGGACCTCATCCGGTCGAAGACGGTGCGGTCGAACATGCCGCGGTTCGCGTCGGTGAGCGGCGCCGCGCTCACCACCCAGTCGGCCGACGGAAGCAGCTCGGGCAGCTCGTCACCGCCGCGCACACCCTGCCGAGCGGTGCGGCCCACCAGGTCGACCACCACGCCGAGCGCGGCCAGGGTGGAGCCGATCGCCCGGCCGATGGGACCCGCGCCCACGACCACGGCGCGCGTTCCGGCCAGCCGCATCGTCTCGCGGTGCTGCCAGCGTCGCTGCCGCTGCAGCTCCCAGCTTCCGTGGAAGTCCTTGGCCATGGCGACCACCAGACCGGCTACATACTCCGCGATCGGCTGCTCGAAGACCCCTCGAGCATTGGTCAGTACCGTGTCGGACTCGACGAGTTCGGGGCAGAGCAGCCGGTCCACCCCCGCGCTCGCGGTATGGACCCACGCCGGCCGGGGACCCTCACCGGGCCAGGCGTCGCGGACCGCGTCGGAGGTGAAGTCCCAGACCAGGAGCACATCCGCGGTGGGGAGCGCCTGGGGCAGCGAATTCTCGTCACAAACGAGCACCTTGGCCCGGTCGGCCACCCGGTCCAGGTGGACCGGCGGCTGATCGCCGAAGACGACAACTGTGCTTTCGGACATAGGCGGGAAACCGTTTCGAAACGTGGATGGGTTTGCCTGGAGAAGGAGCGGGCAGGCGCCTCAGTTTGAGGATTGACCACGCTAGGCAGCGGAAACTACCGTCGTCAACAACGGCATCTGTCCCGGCGTCCCGGCATCAGGCCGGCTCTCTCCATCCAAATCTCTGGCCAATGGTCCAGTCCCTCCGTTCCGTATTGGGGCTCGCTTTGGACGTCTCTTTTCTGGGTGGCCCACAGCCGCAGCGCGGCGTGGGTGTGGTGGCACCGTTCGACTTCGCCCTCGACCGTGAGCTGTGGCGCTGGGTGCCGGACGAGGTATCCCTCCATCTCACCCGTACCCCGTTCGTACCCGTCGAGGTGAGCCTTGACCTGGCGCGGCTCGTAAGTGAGCACGAGACCTTGCACGACGCGGTGCAGGCGCTGGCGGCCGTCGCACCGGAAGTGGTGGCGTACGCGTGCACCTCGGGCAGTTTCGTCGGCGGTGTCGCCGGGGAGCGCGCGATGTGCGCGGCCATGTCCCAGGCGGGTGAGATCCCGTCGCTGACCACCTCGGGCGCGCTGCTGGAGGCGCTGCGGGAGATCGGCGCCCGGCGGATCGCGGTGGTGACGCCGTACACCCAGTCCGTCACCGACTCGCTGGAGGAGTATCTGGCCGAGGGCGGGATGACCGTCACCGGTCGGGCGTACCTCGGGCTGACCCGGCACATCTGGAAGGTGCCGTACCGCGATGTGGTCGACATGGCCCGGCAGGCGGTGGTCGGGGCCACCGACGCGCTCTTCATCAGCTGCACCAATCTGCCGACCTACGACGTGATCCCGCAGCTGGAGGCGGAGCTGCGGATGCCCGTGCTGTCCGCGAACCAGGTCACCGTGTGGGCGGCGCTGCGGGCGATCGGCGCCCAGGCCGTCGGGCCGTACCAGGCGCTGCTGGACCCGGCCGCCCGGTCCGGTCCGGCGGGGATGTCGGTGTCGCCGAGCGGCCCGCTCCCGGTGACGGACCCGGTCGTCGAGTCGATGCTCGGGGTCGTGGAGTCGGTCGAGTCCGTGGTGGACGAGCCGGAGGCGGCGCTGGCCGGGGCGGCCTCGCCGGGTTCGGACGGCGACCCGGCCGACGGGCTCGACCCGGGCTTCGGCACCGGCCTCGGCGAGGGCCCCTACCTGGACGATTCCGGCGGCCCGGCCGTGGGGTGAGGCGGCGGCCCGGCGGGATGTGAGGCGAAGGCCCGGCGGGATGTGAGGCGAAGGCCCGGCGGGATGTGAGGCGAAGGCCCGGCGGGATGTGACGTGATGTGAAGGGCGGCCCGCCCCGGCGTGAGGGGGTGGGCGCCCTGGCATGGCCGGGCCCTCACCGGCGTTCGGGGTGGGTGCCCCGGCGTGGCGTTCGCGGGCCTCGGCGTGGCGTTCGGGTGCCCCGGCGTGGCCTGGAAGCCTGCCCGGGTGGGACGGGCAGGCCCGTCACCTACGCGAGGGAGGCTGTCCGGCGGGTGGGAACCCGCCGGGCGTCCGCGGTGTAGGAGAAGTGACAGCAGTGCAGGGGCGGCGCTCGCGGGGGCCGCCAGTCAAGGAGGCAGTCATGGTGGACTCGACGCACCCGGCCCCGGACACGGTCGGCTTTCTCTACCCCGGATACTCCGCCGAGGACGAATACCCGCGTCTGGAAGGCATGCTCGGCGGCGACAGCGGCGACATCCGGCTTCCGCTGGTCCACACCGACATCGGTGAGGACGCCCATCGGGTGGACGCCCTGCTGGAGATGGGGTCGGCGGCCCGCCTCGCGGCCGGGGTCGCCGAGCTCGCCGAGCGCGGCGCCCGGGCCGTGGTCTGGGCGTGCACCAGCGCCAGTTTCGTCTTCGGCTGGGAGGGCGCCAAGGAGCAGGTGCGCGAGCTGGGCGAGACGGCCGGGATGCCCGCCTCCAGCACCTCCTTCGCCTTCGCCCACGCGGTGCAGGCGCTCGGCGCCGACCGGGTGGCCATCGCCGCCACCTATCCGGAGGACGTCGCCGACTACTTCCGGGCATTTTTGAAGGCGGCCGGCGCCGAGGTGGTCTCGATGCGCGGCAGCGGGATCATCACGGCCGCGGAGGTCGGCACCTGGGGCCGCGACGAGGTGCTGGAGCTGGGCCGCGCCGGGGACCACCCCGAGGCGCAGGCGGTGCTCCTGCCGGACACCGCCCTGCACACCGCCGCCTGGATTCCGGATCTGGAGGCGGAGCTGGGCAAGCCGGTGCTCACGGCCAACCAGGTCACGGTCTGGGAGGGGCTGCGGCTGCTGGGCCGCGATCCGGTCCATGACCGGCTGGGCACGCTCTTCGCCCGGAGCGGCGGATAGCGGCGGGTGGCGCGGACGCGGGCGGGCGCGCCGAAGAGCCCGAGGAGCCGGTGACGGGGAGCTGAATCCCGGCGGAATTCCATGGCGCTCTTTTGCCATCAGGGCATTCCGCTTATCGGACTGCGCCTAGCATGCAGCCGTGCGTCGCCAACATCTCTCCCCGGTCCCGCCGGCACGTCATCTGCTGGTCGCCGGTGCGGTGACGGTGGCCACGGCCGTCGGAATCGGCGTGCTGGCGGTCGGCGGAGGCTCCTCGGACGGTCCTCGTGCGCACCCCTCCGCGAGCGGAAGCGCGCCCACGAAGGCATCGGACGGGCTGCGGCACACCTCCGTCGAGGTGTCCGAGGGCGGCTGTGGCCGTGGCTGGACCGATGCCACCCGTGGCAAGCAGGTCTTCGATCTGCGGAACACCTCCAGCAGACCGGCCGAGGTCTATCTCACCGATCCGGCGAACGGCGCCGTCTACGGAGAGGTGGAGGGCCTGGGCCCCGGCACCAGCAGACCGCTGAGCGTCACGCTCGGCGGGGGCTCCTACGCCTTCGTCTGCCTGCCCGAGGACGCGGACGCGGTCACCGGGCCCACCGTCACCGTGTCCGGACCGGCGCGGGGCGGCGGACCGGCCGCGGTCCCGGTCGGCCAGCAGGATCTGATCCCGCCCACCATCGCCTACCAGAAGTGGGTGGCGGGCCGGATGGACGAGCTGGTGCGGCGCACGGACGCGCTGCGCTCGGCCATCCACTGCGGTGACCTGGCCGCGGCCCGTGCGGTCTGGCTGCCCGCCCATCTGGTGTACGAGCGGATGGGCGCCGCCTATGGCACCTTCGGCGACGCCGACGGGGCCATCAACGGCACCACGGCGGGGCTGTCCGACGGGGTCCATGACCCGGACTTCACCGGCTTCCACCGCCTCGAGTACGGCCTGTGGCACGGCGAGTCCGCGAGCTCACTGCGCCCGGTCGCCGACCGGCTCGCCAAGGACGTCCGAGGGCTGCGGGACGATTGGCCGCAGGAGCGGATGGACCCGGCCGACCTGGGCCTGCGGGCGCACGAGATCATGGAGAACACCGTGCAGTTCGAGCTGACCGGCCGCACCGACTACGGCAGCGGCACCAATCTGGCCACCGCGCGGGCCAACCTGGACGGCACCCGGGCCGTGCTGCGCCGGCTGGAGCCGCTGCTGAAGCCCCGTGCCCCCTGGCTGCCCGAGTTGGAGAGCGACCTGGACCGCACTCAGCGGACCCTGGAGCGCTCGCACCACGGCGACCGCTGGACCCCGCTGGACCGGCTGAGCCGCACCGGGCGCCAGCGGCTCAACGCGGACGCGGGCGCGCTGGTGGAGCGGCTGGCCCAGGTGGCGGCGCTGATGGATGTGCGGAGGACCCGGTGAGCGAGGTGTTGCGCAGGGGCTTTCTGCTGGGCGCCGCCGCGGGCACGGTCGGCGCGGTGGCGGGCGCTGCGGCCGCCGCGGGCACGGCGGCCGCGAAGGAGGACGGACCGGAGAAGAGGCCCACCCGCGTCCCCTTCCACGGCACCCATCAGGCCGGGATCCTCACCCCGCCCCAGCGGGCCACCGCGTTCATCGCCTTCGACACCATGGCCGAGGGCCGCGAGGAGCTGACCGACGCCTTCCGTACGCTCACCGAGCGGTGCCGCTTCCTCACCACCGGAGGCGCCTCCGACCCGGTCGGGATCACCGCGCCGCCCGCCGACTCCGGCACCCTGGGCCCCGAGGTGGCGGCCGGCCGGCTGACCGCGACCGTCGGCGTGGGCGCCTCGCTCTTCGACGAGCGCTATGGACTGCGGGACCGCAGGCCCCGGCGGCTGCACGCGATGCGCTCCTTCCCGGACGACGATCTCGACCCCGACTGGTGCCATGGCGATCTGAGCCTCCAACTGTGCGCCGACAGCACGGACACGGTGCTCCACGCGCTGCGCGACATCGCCCGCCACACCCGGGGCGCGCTGCAGATCCGCTGGCGTATCGACGGCTTCGTCAGCCCGCCGCGCCCGTCCGGCACCCCGCGCAACCACATGGGGTTCAAGGACGGCACCGCCAACCCCGACACCGGGGACGCCCGGGCGATGGACCGTCTGGTGTGGGTGGGCGCCCACTCCGGGGAGCCCGCCTGGGCGACCGGCGGCAGCTATCAGGTGATCCGGCTGATCCGGATGCTGGTGGAGTTCTGGGACCGGGTGTCGATCAGCGAGCAGGAGCGCATGTTCGGCCGCAGCCGGGACTCGGGTGCCCCGCTGGACGGTCAGCACGAGTTCGACACCCCGCGCTTCGCACAGGACCCCAAGGGCGACATCATTCCGCTGGACAGCCATATACGGATGGCCAATCCGCGCACCGCCCGGACCGAGGACCAGCGCATCCTCCGCCGTGCCTACAACTACGACCGGGGCATGGACGGCAATGGCAACTTGGACATGGGGCTGCTGTTCTGCTGCTATCAGCAGGACCTCGAGCGCCAGTTCGAGACGGTGCAGAAGCGGCTGGCGGGGGAGCCGTTGGTGGACTACATCACCCCCTTCGGCGGTGGCTATTTCTTCGCGCTCCCCGGGGTGAGGGACCGCTCCGACTGGCTGGCACGGACCCTTCTGTCCTGATCGTCGCCCCACCATCCGGTCAAGAACACCTCAAGAGTTCCTTGGATTCTTCTGACCCTCTGTTCACTCGGCCGCCTCCATGGATTCCATCGGAGAGTCCTGCCCGCGGCACAGGATCAGGCGCAGGCGTGAAACGCGAATCATGTGGAGGCATGGCATGGGCGGCACGGCAGGATCCGAAGGCGGCCGACGGTATGGCCGGGTCGCGCGCTGGGGTGCCCTGGCCGGCGCCGCGGCCCTGGCGACCGTGGGCGGGGTGGCCCCCGCATGGGCCGCGCCCGCGAAGGGCGACCACACCGCGACCCCGGTGAAGCATGTGGTGGTGATCTTCGACGAGAACATCTCGTTCGACCACTACTTCGCCACCTACCCCAAGGCGGCGAACACGGACGGCACCAGGTTCACGCCGGCCAAGGACACCCCCAAGGGCATCGACACCCTGGCGCACGCCGGGCTGCTGGAGAAGAACCCGAATCTCTACAAGCCCAAGCGGCTGCGCAGCGACCAGGCCATGACCTGCGACCAGAACCACTCCTACGGCCCCGAGCAGTACGCCGCCAATGGCGGCAAGGCGGATAAGTTCGTGGAGAACACCGAGGTCAGCAAGTGCACCGGGCTGTTCGGCGAGCCCGGTCTGGTGATGGACTACTACGACGGAAACACCGTCACCGGCCTGTGGAACTACGCCCAGCACTACGCGATGAGCGACCGCTCCTTCAGCTCGGCCTACGGTCCCTCCACCCCCGGAGCGCTGGAGCTGATCTCGGGCCAGACTCATGGCGTGATCTCCACCGACCCCAAGTCCTCCACCGAGGACCCGATCCAGACCGACAAGCCGGACGCGTACACGGTGGCCTCACCGGACGCCAAGGGCGTCGGCACGGTGATCAACGACCCGGACCCGGCCTTCGACGACTGCTCCAACAAGGACCACACCAGCGGCAACGCCCTGGCCCGGATGAAGGGCCGGAACGTCGGCGATCTGCTCAACGCCAAGAATGTGAGCTGGGGCTGGTTCCAGGGCGGCTTCCGGCCCAGCACCGCGTGGGACGGTGAGCAGGACCACTACGCCAAGTGCTCCGGCACCACCCACAAGAACGTCGGCGGCGCCGCCTCGGTGGACTACAGCCCGCACCACGCGCCGTTCCAGTACTACAAGTCCACGGCGAACCCGCATCACCTCCCGCCGAAGAACGTCCAGGAGATCGGACACAGCGGCCGGGCCAACCACAACTACGACCTCACCGACTTCGACGCGGCGCTCAAGACGGGCCATCTGCCGTCCGTCAGCTTCCTGAAGGCCGCCGAGTACCAGGACGGCCACGCCGCCTACTCCGACCCGGTCGACGAGCAGCACTTCCTGGTCGAGCAGATCAACGCGATCCAGAAGTCGCCGCAGTGGAAGGACACCGCGATCGTCGTCGCGTACGACGACAGCGACGGCTGGTACGACCACGCCTACGCCAAGCCCCTCAACGGGTCGACCGACAAGACCACGGGTTCCAATGGCAAGGCCACCGACAGCCCCGCCTGCCAGTCCGCTCCGAAGCCCGCGGGCGGCTACCAGGACCGCTGTGGCCCCGGCCCCCGGCAGCCGCTGCTGGTGATCTCGCCGTTCAGCAAGTCCAACAAGGTCGACCACACCCAGACCGAGCAGACCTCGATTACCCGCTTCATCGAGGACAACTGGCACACCGGCCGGATCGGTGACGCCTCCTTCGACCGCCGGGCGAACACCCTCTCCGGGCTCTTCGACTTCCGTCACCCCAACAACACCCAGGTGTTGCTGAAGTCCGACGGCTCGGTCGCGTCGGTCCACAAGTCCGGTCACTACACGACCTCCGCCCTGGCCGCCCACGCCCCGATCGTGAACGCCGCGGCCGCCAACGCCCTGACCACCCGGCGTCTCGCCGACGACAAGGGCATGTCCGCCGCCCTGCCCATCGGCCTCACGGCGGGTGTGCTGGTGCTCGGCGGCGCCGGTACGGCGCTGGCCCTCCACCGCCGCCGCACGGCGCGGACCGCGGGCTAGGCCCGTTCCGCGCGAGCGCACGGCACACCGTCGTCGGGTCCGCCGCCACACCTCCTCCCCAGGTGGCGGCGGACCCGGCCATTCACCGGAGGCCGGGGAACAAGGGCCGGGAATAAAGCGGAGCCTTTCTCCGGTTGAATGTCGCCGGTAGACGTAGAGGCGTGGCGGCGCAGCGCCGCACACGCACACGACATACGCGCACCGCGCGGTGCGACCAGGGAGGCGGGCCACCGTGGCCGATGAGCAGGACCGGCGAGACGACCAGCGCGACCCCATCCGGGCCCGGCCCCTCGGCAGCGCACCGGTGCCCCTGTCGGTGCTGGACCTCGCGACCGTCGGCAGCGGGGTGACGGCCGCCGAGGCGCTGCGGACCACCACCGAGCTCGCCCGGCTCGCCGAGCGCCGGGGCTTCCAGCGCTTCTGGGTCGCCGAGCACCACTCCATGCCCGGGGTCGCCAGCTCCTCCCCGGCGGTGATCCTCGCCCACCTCGCCGCGCACACCGAGCGGATCCGGCTGGGCTCCGGCGGGGTCATGCTCCCCAACCACGCCCCGCTGGTCATCGCCGAGCAGTTCGGCACCCTGGAGGCGCTCGCCCCCGGCCGGGTGGACCTCGGCCTCGGCCGCGCGCCCGGCACCGACGGGGCCACGGCCGCCGCCCTGCGCCGCACCGAGCGGCTGCGCGAGGGCGCCGACGACTTCCCCCAGCAGCTCGCCGAGCTGACCCGCTTCCTCGACGACGACTTCCCCGACGGCCACCGCTACGCCCGTATCCACGCGGTGCCGGGGCCGGTGCAGGGCACCGTGCCCGGCGGGGTCCAGTCCGCCGGCCGGCCGTCGATCTGGCTGCTGGGCTCGAGCGGGTTCAGCGCCCGGCTCGCCGGGATGCTCGGCCTGCCCTTCTCCTTCGCCCACCACTTCTCCGCGGCCAACACCGTCCCCGCGCTCGACCTCTACCGCGAGACCTTCCGGCCGTCCGCCGTGCTGGACAAGCCGTACGCCTCGATCGGCGTCTCGGCCTTCGCCGCCGAGGACGAGAAGGAGGCCCACCGCCAGGTGCTCACCGGCGCCCTGGCCATGATCCGGCTGCGCACCGGACGCCCCGGCCTGGTGCCGACGCCCGAGGAGGCCGAGGGGTACGAGTTCAACGAGATCGAGCGCGACTTCATCAACAGCTGGCTCGCCAATGTCGAGTACGGCAGCCCGGACCAGGTCCGCGAGGGGCTCGACGGGCTGATCAAGCGCACCGGAGCGGACGAAGTCAAGATCACGGCCAATGCCCATGGCCGTGACGCCCGTCTGCGCTCGTACGAGCTGATCGCCGACGCCTACGATCTGCCGACGGCGCAGACGGAGGCGCAGCCCTAGGGTCCTTCCTCCACGGAGATCCGTCAGAAGGGCCCTAACCCGGCGCCGGGCGGGTGATCATCGCCTGGATGCGGTCCGGCGGCACCGGACGGGAGTAGAACCACCCCTGTCCCGTATCGCAGCCGATCCGCCTCAGCCGCTCCGCCTGCTCGGCGCTCTCCACACATTCGGCCGTCACCGTGAGGCCCAGCCGGTGCGCGAGCTGCACCAGCGCCTCGACGATCGTCTCGTCGGCCGGATTCGGATGCTCCTCCGCCCGGAACCCCTGGACGAACGAGCCGTCCAGCTTGAGCGTGGAGACCGGCAGCCGGCTGAGATAGGCGAGGTTGGAGTAGCCCGTCCCGAAGTCGTCGATCGCGATGGCCACCCCCATGTCGCTGAGCGCCTGCAGCGCCTGAAGCGGCCGCCCCGTGGACCCCATCACCGCCGACTCGGTCAGCTCCAGCTGGAGCAGCTGCGGCGGCAGCCCGGTCTCCGCCAGGATCGCGCCGACATCGGCCACCAGATCGGAGTCCCACACCTGGCGGACCGCCACATTCACGCTGACCACCAGCGGATGCGGCGGTTCGGCCAGCTGCCAGGCACGGGCCTGGCGGCAGGCGGTGCGCAGCACCCACCGGCCCAGCGGCACGATCGCGCCGTTCTCCTCGGCCAGCGGGATGAACCGGTTCG